>JAOZMQ010000189.1 GCA_029934195.1 Candidatus Cloacimonadota bacterium
GGTTTCATGCTATTCCATAACACTGGTGTAAGGAAAAAAACAAAAATATTAGCTATTGAAATCAAGGATATTACAATAACCGATAACTTACTTTTGTATAAATACAAAATTAATAACAAAATAAATATTATAAAAAACGGATAATGAAAAGCAGTTACTACACTAAAAATTGGGCTAATAATAACAGATAGGTAAAAATAAGGCAATCCAGCTACTGCAAGCATAAAAAAAGTTGCAAACCAAAATACTAATGTTGTACCTAAATCCGGCTCAAATAATATCAATAAAATTGGAGGTAAAATTCCAATCATTGATCTCAGTAATATTGAGTATTCACTAAGATGTGGCTTTGTAATGATCTTTGCGACAAACAAAATGGTGAAAATCTTTGCAAATTCCGATGGCTGGATGTTAGAAAATCCCAAATTAAGCCACCTATGAGACCCATTTATAGCTGGTGCTAATAAAACTAATCCCAATAAAACCAAAGTTACACCATATAGTGGAATAATGAACAAATCAAAAATTCGATACGGAATCTTTAATAAAATTATATTTGCAATTAAAGTAATTCCAATCCAAAGTAACTGCTTAATATAATAATTTTTACTGTGAAGTTCTTCACCTATTTTTGAAGTGGAGGCTGTATAGATAGCGATTACTCCACAACAGATTAATACAAACCAAATAATAAATAAGTACCAATCAAATCTTTTAAAGTTCAGCATAATTAATACGTCCTAACAATTTGTCAAGGGTTAGTTCTGATATTTTTGTGATAATAATCAATTATTTGAGCAGCAATTGGTGCTGCTACACTTCCACCGTGTCCAGCGGTTTCAAAAAAAATGGTGAAAGCAATTTCTGGATTCTCCCATTTTGCATAACCGGCAAACCAAGCATGGGTTAAATCTGACATATAATTTTCTGCAGAACCGGTTTTCCCAAAGACTTTTACATTTTTAACTTTTGCAGAATTTCCAGTTCCATATTTTCCTTGTACTGTGTTATAAAGAGCTTTCTGAATTATTTGCAAATTCTTTTCAGACACTGGAAGATGTCGGTCTGTATATTTTGCTTCATACATTTCTGTAGAATTTGCTGTAATTTTTTTTTCTAAAAGATGTGGTTGTTTCCATAAACCATCATTAGCAATTGCAGTATAATAAGCACAAATTTGTAAAGGAGTTGTTAGTATCTCTCCTTGTCCAATAGATAAATTGATTTTCTGTCCTATAATAGAAGTATATTTCCCATAATGTGATTTATACCAAGCTCTATCAGGAAAAAATCCATTTCTTTCTCCAAATAAATCAATTCCAGTTTTAGAATCTAAAAAGTTCAGATGATTAAAACTATAAATATCTTCAAGAGAATATTGAACACTCAGATTATAAAAATAAACATCACAAGAATACTTCAAAGCATCAACTACATTTAATCTCCCATGTCCTGTACGAAGCCAGCAATGAAAATGACTATTTCCAATGTGAAATTCACCTGTACAGGCATCAAGTTTGGTCTGTTCATTTACTAATTTCATTTCGAGACCTAAAGTCGCAACAATTGGTTTATATACTGAGCCCGGCGGATAAGTACCTTGAATAACTCGATCTAAGAGCGGTTTATTTTCATTATTTATTAACTCATTCCAAGTTTTTGAGGAGATCTTATCAAGGAAAATATTTTGATCATATTCAGGAAAACTTATATAGCTAAGAATCCCTCCAGATTTGACATCCATCACAATTATTGCTGCTTTAGAATTCTCTGGAATAATATCTCTAATATAGTTTTGAAGTTCAACATCTATTGTCGTTATCAAATTACTTCCGTTTTGTGGTTTCTTCTCTAAATTATATTTGAATAACTTAAGGTTTTTACCAACAGCATTAACTTGAATAATCTTATGACCTGCTTTTCCCCTTAAAGAACTTTCATAGTATTTTTCTAACCCACTTTTCCCGATTACATCATTAAGAATGTAGCCATCATTTTTTAAAAGTTTATATTCTTTTTCATTGATTTTTCCTACATAACCTGTGATATGATTTGGAAAAGAATATTCTCTTCCACTGCCGGGTTTAAATAACAAACTGGGATAATAGTTTAAGTATTCAGATGTTTTTACATATTCCTCAAAACTCACATTGTGTAATAAAAGAACCTCTCTAAAAGTCCTAAATCTGTTATCATTAATAGTTTTACGGATAATTGTTTCTTCAATATGGAATGATTTCTGTATAAAATCTATTGTTTTGTCTTTATTTTTTAGCTGTGCTGGAATAAAGTATAAATCTAAAGATGGTTTATTTATAGCAATTTTGCGATATTTTCTATCAAAAATTTCACCACGAACAGGAGGGATTCTTTTGATTCGAACATAATTTTTTTCTGCAATTTCTCGGAAAGAATCACCTTGAATAATCTGCAATTGATAGAGAGAGTATAGCATAAGAATAAACATTATTAATATACAGAATCTAAAAATATCAGTCAACGTTAGCTTCTTAGATTTCAATTTTAAGTCTCATTTTATCCATAATTAACAAAAAATATACTCCTAAAAAAGTAGAAATGAAATTATACAACAAAGATAAAAAATATTTCAGTATGGAAAATTCTTGTGAAGTATTGAATAAAAAGTTTGAAAGCAAAATTAGAAGAATATATCCAATATTAATACCCAAAAGCCCGGTTATAACAACTAAAATTTTTTCTTTTTTAACAGAAGCGTGGTGGGCTTCAATTATAGTAGTAATTGTTAATAGTATGGCTGTATGGATTCCAAGAAGATTAGGATTAACTAAATCATAAGCAATTCCCATAAAAAAGATGATTGATAATGATGCCTTGTACGGCAATTCCATTCCCAGATATATTGAAAAAGAAATAAGAACATTTGGTATTATTCCAAAGATTGTAAAGTTTGGAGCAATAAATATTTGAAAAAAAAGTATAATAATTGCCCAAATTGAAAACTTGAATATTTTCAAACTAACCTCGAATTATTAGATTTTTCTTACAATACAAATTGGAGTCAATTCATCACCTTGACCTTGAGGATTATCTCTCATAACTTTTTCCATAAAGTCCTTGTCTATTCCACTACTTCCACCAATCATCCAACAACCTCCAATATCATTAATATCCATTACAGCTGCTTCAATATTCAATGAATCCTTTACTTTTTGTGCTTCTTTTGCAGGATTTAAAGGTCCTTTTAAAACACATTTATCATAAGGTGGAATTGGAGATGTAAAAGCAGCATCAATCAAAGCTGCTTGCATACCGGCAATTCTATAAAAATCTCCTTTCCGACCAAATAATTTACTGATTCCACCAACAATAGCTGCGAATAAAATTCTGAAAGAACCGACTTCATCAATTGCACATTGCATACTTGACGGTGCTCTCAACCCAATTCCATATTTAACATTTGCGACAAATCTCCAAAGAAAGTTGGCAAGAAAACCAATTTTCAAATCTTTGATAGGGACAGCTCTTCCTTGAGTAATTGCTAAAGGACTTTCACTGATAGTAATAATATCATTTTCTTGTAACAATCCTTTTGTAGCAGAAACTATAATATCAACAAGATCATCATTTTTTGTTAAAATTTTTGTTTTTACTGGTATTCTGAGATATTTACTATTATTAACTTCAATAATCTTTTCTATTTTCTTGTTCATTATTTTTCTCCTCGTTCTCAAGTAAAATTATTACATTTTCTAAATTATTTATATCAACAAAACTTTTGATTTCAGCCTGAACATATATATCTTCAGGAGTATTGCATATCTTAAGAACTTGTCCTACAGGAAAACCTGCCGGAAAGAGTGTGGATATATTTGAAGTAACAATCGTATCAGATTTTGCAATATCAGATTCTTTTGTAATAATTGACATCAACATATTTCCATTAATATCAGTTTCTAAAACTCCTTGAACTCTACTTCTTTTATCCAAAACTCCAACTTTGCTGAGAGGATGATTTACAGGTAGAATCACAGAAAAATTCTGCCCAACTGAAATAATTTTTCCAACTATCCCTTGTTGACAAATCACAGCCATATTTTTTATAATTCCTTCATTTTTGCCTTTATTAATGATGAGATATCTTTTCTGAAATGTCCCTGAAAAGCCAGTAACATCAGCCCGAATAAAATGGGCTGTTTCATCAATGTAATCAATATTTGTTGAATAAAATTTTCTAATTTTTGTTTCTAAAATATTTTGTTTAATAAATAGATTTGCAAGATCTTCTTTTAGTTTATCATTTTCACTATTAGCTTTCAAAATACTTTCTAATTTAGTAACAGTTGAGATAAAAGGTAAATATATCGTTTTGCTAAGAAAATCTACTTTTTTGAAACGAGTTTCAATTGACCCAATTGCCAAAAGAAGACAAATAAACATTAATATTATGAAAAATAGATTTTTCTGTGAAACCAAATTATTTCCTCTTTATCCGCACGGAATTGCTATTGAACTCAAAAATAACTTTTTTTGTTCATAAAATAAATCTTTAGATGTTGTTAAGTTAAGCATTAAATATTTGAGCAATATTTTAATATCTAATTTATATTTCTAAATGGACAATCTCAAACAAACACAAATAATTAGATTCTTTACGAATCATTTTTTATCTTAATTAATTAAATAAGAGTAAAATGTATTTTTTGGGAACAAGATGCTTAACTTATGCCATAAGGTTTTAATCATCAATCTTTTTTAACAAAACTTGCTTATATTTAGTAATGTCATCTAAAATTTTTCCACTTCCTTTAACTACACAAGTTAGAGGTTCTGACATAACGTGAACTGGTAAATCAATAACATCTCGTAAACGACGATCTAATCCCTTAAGTAAGGCTCCTCCACCTGTAAGAATAACACCTCTTTCAGCAATATCAGCAGATAATTCTGGAGCTGTTTTTTCAAAAAGTCTTTTTACTGCATCAATCATAGAATCAATTGTTTCTTCAAGAGCTTCTCTAATTTGTTCAGAAGTAATACTCACAGTAATAGGATATCCGGTAATGATATCTCGTCCTCTTACATCAATTTTTAGTTCTTCTTTTAAAGGATATGCGGACCCAATAGTTTTTTTTATTTCTTCGGCAGTTTGAATTCCAACAAAAATATTATTTTTCTTTTTCAAATAGTTGATAATAGCAAGATCCATATTATCTCCACCAATCCTAATGGAACTATGGACTACAATATGGAACAAAGAAATTACAGCTATCTCAGTTGTACCACCTCCGATATCCATTACAAGATTACCAAAAGCTTGTTCAATAGGAAGATTCGCACCAATAGCTGCTGCTACCGGTTCAGCAACAAGATGTACTTCTCTTGCACCGGCATGTAATGCACTGTCTCGAACTGCTCTTTTTTCTACCTCTGTGATACCTGAAGGGACACAAACAATAACTCTCGGTTTTAGCAATAACCTCTTCTTTTGTGCTCTGAGAATAAGATCTCTTAACATTAACTCTGTCACCTGAAAATCTGCAATTACCCCATCTTTTAATGGTCTAATAACTCTAACTTCAACAGGATTTTTCCCAATCATTTTTTTTGCATTTTCACCAACATCAATGATTTTTTTTGTATCATTTTTTAATGCAACAACAGAAGGCTCATCAATTACAATACCGATTCCTTTTTTGTAAACCAAAGTGTTGGCTGTCCCTAAATCGATTGCTATATCATTGGAAAACATTCCAAAAAAATTTTTAAAAAACATCTGAACTCCAATAAAGGCATCTTAATTAAATAGTTTGCTTATAAAATTTACAGTATCATTTTATAGTATATAATTTCAGCAAGCTTGACATTGATTTTGTCCGAAACTTTTACGCCTTAAAAAGGTTAAATTTATTTTATTATGATTATTTCTTCCTAAAGAGAATTCTAAGAGAAATAAACATACACTTTACTTATTTTTTTTATTCAAAATTAGAGTGTCTAAAATCAGTCAAGTAAAATTACTTATCTATGTAAAATTTTCATAAAAGATAAATATTGGTTGATTATTAATTCATTTTGATATTTTTCAAAGAAGAAGAAATAATTAAGTCAAAGCAGATTTGTAAATATTGTTTCGTAACAGTGACGTAGTATTTGATTTCTTTTTATAGTGGACTCAAAATATATTTAGCATCTGAACGAAAACTAATTTTTTCTATTTTTTTTGTCGCTTCCGTGAAGCTGAAAAATAAATAATTTCCCAATTAATCTTTCTTCATTAACTTCATTTC
>JAOZMQ010000190.1 GCA_029934195.1 Candidatus Cloacimonadota bacterium
AGATGTCGCTTCTATGAAGCTGAAAAATAAATAATTTCCCAATTAATCTTTTCTTCATGATCTTCAGTCCTTCATGGTTAAAAAATTCTTTTCGTTCAGATACTAATTAGTTATTCTCATAAAATGTTACAGGTGGCAATAATGCATCCTGATCCGGAAATTCAATATAATATCAGAATCATGATAGGTAAAACGAGTACGTTTTCTGGATTAATCAGGATTGAACAGGAAGTAGAACCATTATTATTGATGGTTGCTTTTTTTTACTATCTCCAACAGGAATGTTGGAGATACAGAAACAAACTTTACACTTCCAATTTCTTAAAATAATCAACAATAAATGGGATGATTTTTTTTAAAGCTCTACCTCTATGACTAATTTCATGCTTTTCATTACTTCCCATTTCTGCAAAAGTCTTTCCAGATTCATCAGCTCTAAAAATTGAGTCATAACCAAAACCTTTTGTACCTACTTCTTTGTGTGTAATTGTGCCAAAAACTTCACCACTTTCTGTCTTAATTAATCCGGCTGGAGAAGCAAAAGCAATAACAGTTCTAAAATGTGCTCTTCTATTTTCTTTACCTTCCAATTCTTTTAGTGCCTTATCTCTATTATCTTTGTAAGAGCATTGATCTCCAGCAAATCTTGCTGCAAATACTCCCGGTGCTCCATCAAGAGCATCAATAAAAAATCCTGTATCATCAGCAAGTGTCAGGTATTTTGTTTTTTCAGCTGTTTCAACTGCTTTTTTAATAGCATTGCCTTCAATTGTTTCTCTATCTTCGATTACTTCAGGTAGATTTTTAATTTCATTTAACGAAAGAATTGTAATATTCATTGATGATAAAAGATTTTTAATTTCTTTTAATTTATCTTTATTATGAGTTGCAATTAATAAATTCAAAATCTATTTCCTTTTGCTAATCCATTTTTTAATTTTGGATAGAACTTTATTGTCTATAAATTTTTCTGCTAAATTAGAGATACTTTGCAAATTATACAAAACAGAATTTGAACCAGCCCAATTTTCCAACAGAATATTTTCGTCCACTTCATTTAAGATCATATTCAAAGCATAAACAACAAGAATTAAATCATCTAAATATCCTATTACTGGAATAAAATCTGGAATGAAATCAAGTGGCATTATAATATAAGCAATTACAGCTCCGATAAATAATTTCTGGCTTTTTTTTACTCGTTTATCAGCAAATAATCTACATAAAAGCATAAAGAAGTCTGGTAATAATAATAAATATTCAGATAGTTGTTTAGGAATGATCTTTTGTTTTAATAGAGATTTTTTCAATTTCCGTCTTAATTTGTTATAAAATTTTACCCATTTAGATGAATTTTCGTCAATAATAGATTCTTTATTATTCTCAGAGAAATCTCTATGTAACTCTGTAACTTCCGGTTCTTCAATATTATCGCTATTTTTATCAGACGTGTCTTTCTCAAAAAGCATAATAAATCCTTAAAAAAAGACGGTAATTAAACCGTCATAAATTTCATTTGTTAGTTTGTTTAACAGCTTCTACTGGACATAGTTTAGCACATTTACCACATCCTATACAAGATTTAGTAATAAGGTATTGTGTTCCTCCATCAATAATTGCAGATACAGGACAAGAGTCAATACATAAACCACAATTCACACATTCAGATGTAATAATGTAAGCTATCATAATTATCCTTTTGCTATTTCTTTATACTTTCATTATTTGACTTTCTTTATCTTGAGCGACTTTGGATACTTTTTCGATCCATTTATCGGTCAGCTCTTGAATCTCTTTCAAAAGTTTCTTTTCCTCATCTTCTGTAATTTCACTATCTTTTTTCATTTTCTTGGAAATTTCATTGCCTTCTCTTCTGATACTTCTAATTTTTACTTTTGTGTCTTCAGAGATTTTTTTTACTTGTTTAACAATTCCTTTACGTTTTTCTTCGGTTAATGGTGGAAAAGGTAATCTAATTACATTGCCATCATTTTCCGGAGTCATTCCAAGATTAGCAGCAAGAATTTCTTTTTCAATATCAGATAAAGTTGATTTATCCCAAGGTTGAACTACAATTAATTTTGGTTCTGGAATAGAAATATTACACAATTGCTTAATTGGAGTTGGTTGTCCGTAATAATTTATTTTTACATCATCAAGAACAACAGCCGAAGCTCTACCTGTACGAAGTTTTGAATAATTATGAAGCAAGGATTCAATTACTTTCTCCATTTTATCTTCTAAAGTTATTATTAGTTCATGCATTGTTATCTCCTTATGAATGAATAAAAGTTCCAATATTCTTTTTCAATATTGCTTCTTTCAAATTCCCGGACTTAGTAATATTAAATATCTTAATGTTTTGATTATTATCACGAGCTAAAGAAAATGCTGTCATATCCATAACATTCAATTTTTTATTAAGAAGTTCATCATAGGTAATGTCCTCAAAAAAAGTTGCATCTTTTTCTTCTTCAGGGTCCGCAGAATAAACTCCATTAACTTTAGTTCCTTTAAGTACAAGATTAGCTTTAAGTTCTATTGCACGTAATACAACAGCTGTATCAGTCGTGAAATAAGGATTACCTGTGCCTGCACAAAATAAGCAAATTTTACCTTCCTTTAGAGAAGTTTCAGCTCTCAAAGGTGTATAAAATTTTGAGATTTTATCAATCTGGATAGCAGAATATAATTCAGCGATATAATTTCTTTTTTTTAAGTAATCACATAAAACCAGTGAATTTTGAATTGTAGCTAACATACCAATATTATCACCTGCTACTCTTGTAACACCAACAGCAGAGACTTTTGATCCCCGATAGATATTTCCTCCACCAACTACAATACCAACAGAAAGACCAAGTCTTTTTACAGAAATGATATCTTCTACTAATTGATTAATTGTTTCATGATGGTATCCAAATCTATTTGGACCTGCAAGAAATTCTCCACTAATTTTGATTATTACTCTATGAATTTTCTCAGGATGATAGATAACCATAATTACTCACCTAAAGCGAATCTTTTAAATCTGGAAATCTGAATATTTTCTCCGAGTTTTGCAATATTTTCGTTAATTAAAGTAGCAATTGTTTTATCCGGATCTTTTACAAATTCCTGTTCCATAAGGCAGTTTTGAGCAAGGAATTTTTTAATTTGTCCATCTACAATTTTTTCTACAATTTTTTCTGGTTTCCCATCATTTAATGCTTTATTTTTGTAAATCTCTCTTTCATTTTCAACAAGTTTAGGATCAATATCTTCAACTCTTATTGAAAGAGGATTTGTTGCTGTAATATGCATTGCAATGTCTTTACATAAAGCAATAAAAGCTTCATTTCTGGCAACAAAATCAGTTTCACAATTAATTTCTATGATTGTTCCGATTTTACCATTTGAATGAATATATGAATAAATAAGTCCTTCTTTTGTATCGCGTTCTGCTTTTTTTGCAGCTTTACTCATTCCTTTTTCTCTTAAATATTTAATTGCAGCATCAATGTCACCGTCAGTTTTTACGAGAGCTTTTTTACAATCCATCATTCCAACGCCGGTTTTTGCTCTTAGGTCCATTACCATTTTTGCACTAATACCCATAATTTTCTCCATTGAATTTTTATAAAATTATCATTATATTTAAATTATATAAACATACTTCTATATTTAATTAGGGGAGAGAATTACTTCTCTCCCTTTTTTATTAAGAACAATACGTTATTATTTTTCTTCTTCAACAACTTCTGCAGAAGAATTATTTTCTTCAGTACCGATGTCTTGACCTTCCATATATGTCTGTTTCCCTTCGATAACAGCATTTGCAAGAATATCAGCTATTAAATTTATTGCTCTAATAGCATCATCGTTTGCAGGAATTACATAATCAATTACGTCTGGATCACTGTTTGTATCAACCATACCAACAATCGGTATGTTCAAGATACTTGCTTCGTGAACAGCAATAGCTTCATTAATTGTATCAAAGACAACAACTGCACCAGGTTTAGTGTCCATAGTACGAATACCACCGAGTGCTTTTTCAATTTTATCATGCTTTCTACGCATTCTCGTTGCTTCAAGTTTTGTGAAATTTTTAACAGTACCATCTTCAACTATTTGTTCAAAATATTCCATTTTTTCGATACTTCTACGAATAGTTCTCATATTTGTGAGCATACCGCCAAACCATCTTTTGCTCACATAAGAAGAGCCACATTTTTTTGCAGCTGTTTCAATAGCATCACTGGCTTGTTTTTTTGTTCCAACAAAAAGGATATGGTCTCCTTTTGCTGCAACTTCTTTCAAAAACATATAAGCTTCATTTACTGCATCAACAGTTTGTTTCAAATCAAGAATATGGATTCCATTTCTCTTAATGAAGATATATTTCTTCATTTTTGGGTTCCATTTATGTGTTTGATGACCGAAGTGAACTCCGGCTTCAAGTAGTTGCTTCATACTTACAACTGACATTCTCTACTCCTTAATTACGGTTCAACTTAGAAAGAGATATAAGCAATTCAATCACTAACAAGGTAGCGACACCGCCTTGCAACTCTCTTTCGGATTCTTTAAGATATAACGTGATTTTAACGTTTTGAGAATTGGAATCTTTTTCTCGCTTTTGGTTGACCACTTTTCTTTCTTTCAACCATACGTGGGTCACGAGTAAGAAGACCATGTTTCTTTAAAACTTTTCTCAGACTTTCATCATATTTGCAAAGAGCTCTTGCTATACCGTGGCGAATTGCTCCAGCTTGGCCAGAATGTCCGCCACCTTGTACATTAACTTTAAGGTCAAATTTTTCTGCCATTTCGGTTAATTCGAAAGGGTGATCAACGACCATTCTAAGAATCTCACGACCAAAATAAGTAGTCATTACTTTATTATTGATAATTCTTTTTCCTGTTCCAGGTGTGATGCGTACTCTTGCAGTTGATTCTTTTCTTCTTCCAACAGCATCAAAATATTGCATTAATTTCCTCCAGATTTAAGATAAAGTTTTAGGCTGCTGGGCATCATGTGGATGAACAGATCCTGCGTAAACTTTCAATTTCTTAAACATTTTTCTTCCAAGTGCATTTTTAGGAAGCATACCTTTAATGGCATGTTTTATAATTTCCTCAGGTTTTTCTTCAAGCATTCTTCTATAAGGAATTTGCTTTAAACCACTGGGATAACCACTGAATCGTGAATATGTTTTCGCTAGAGATTTATTTCCTGTGAGATGGATTTTCTCAGCGTTAACTACTATTACAAAATCACCGGTATCAAGGTGAGGAGTATAATAAGGCTTGTGCTTTCCACGTAAAATGGAAGCCACCTTAGTTGAAAGTCTTCCTAAAACTTGCTCAGAAGCATCAATTACAAACCAATCTTGCTTGATCTGGTCTTGCTTCGGTGTAAGTGTTCTCATTTCAACTCCTTTTGCTATTTAGCATAAAAATTCGTGTCAAAATATTTCTACCCCATTATATCTGTCAAGACTTATGCTAACTTTTAAATTATACATCCCCCTTTTATTTACAAGAATCAGATATAGAGTTGTAAACTGTTATGATCACACTAATTGCAAAACAATCTCTTTTTAAAGAAGACAAAAAAAACTATAAACACAAAAATTAGTTAGATTATTCAATTTTTCAATATCTATCCACTTTTACATCATTTCAATGACACTATTTCCTTTGAGATAAATTCCCACACACCTTCATAAACTATAACAAAAAAAATATCTCATTTTTTTTCTACTGTCTATTAGCTCAAAATGTCATAGATTTGTTAATAAGAATGCAATATTTAACAGAAAGGTCACAGAATTAATATGAGCAAATGTTTTTCTGATTTTTTATCTAAAATGTATTATTCTACAATCATAGAGGTTTTGAAATTCATAATTCACCGCTGATTTGTAAATGTTATTTTCTTACAGCGAATAAGTCTTTAATGTGTGTGTGTTTTTATTTGTTGTAAAAGATAATTAAATGCCAATAAAAAAAGCCTTTTAAAGGATAAGAGTTTATCTCATTCTTTAAAAGGCATCCCGTAGGAGAATTGAACTCCTGTTGCAGGAATGAAAATCCTGAGTCCTAACCACTAGACGAACGGGACACGCAAGTAAAAATGGTGAGCCTGGATGGGATCGAACCATCGACTCTCTGCTTAAAAGGCAGATACTCTACCCCTGAGTTACAGGCCCTTGCGTTAGTAACGAAGACAACTTATGAATGGTGACTTTTCGTGTCAACCCTTTTTTTGTTTTTTTTT
>JAOZMQ010000191.1 GCA_029934195.1 Candidatus Cloacimonadota bacterium
CAATTACTAATAAGTACTTGAACGAAAAGGATTTTTTTGTGTAGTGTCTAAACTTTGAAACCAGCTAATAGAGCAACATCTCTGTAATTTACCGAAAGAGAGGTCATCGGTTCTTTGAGTTGCTGACTTATCTGACGAACTATCACAGATTACTAATGGTTCTAAAAATTGATGCTGTTTTACTTGTAACTTTTGCGTAGTTTCAATGTTTTGCATTGTGTTCATAATTGCTTCTTTGATAATAAATTTATGGCTTATATTTATTAGAGGAGTAATATTTTGTAAACATAATTTTCTGGATGTTGTATTCCTGTAATTACATTATTTATCTGTTATAATTATTATACCTATGAATTTTTGGGGAATGGTTGCTTTTTGGGGAAAATTATTATTCAATATTGATAAAAAAAAATGCAAAAAAAATAAAAAATAACTTGCTTTATACACATAGGTGCATTATTTTGTCTATATAAGTTTGAAATGAGGTAAATATGCCAAGACCAAAGAAGAATAGAATAGTGAAACAACCACCCCTTTATTGTGGTTTTAAACCGCTTGGATTTCAGGCAAATAGATTAGAGAAAATTTGCTTGTCACTTGATGAGTTTGAGGCTATCCGTCTTGCTGATTTTTTGGGAATGGATCACACTGAAGCAGCAATTGAGATGGAGATTTCTCGATCAACTTTTACGCGTCTAATTAGAAAATCTCGGAGAAAAATAGCAGAATTTATAATTTCAGGGAAAATACTTACTATTGAAGGTGGCAATATTCATTTTAAAGGAAATATTATCAAATGCTCTGATTGTGGACATATGTTCAATATTAATTTTTATGCAGAATTTACCAATTGTCCAAGCTGTGGCTCAAAAAATCTTATTGATATGGCTGGAAATTTCGGACATGGTCAATGTTGTAGAAGACGTAATAGAAAAGAAAAATAACAAAAATAGAGAGGTAAAAAATGGAAGATGCAACAGTAAAAATGAAAAAAGAAAAATTTATGCAGGAAAACTTGAATAGAATTAAACATAAGATAGTTATTCTGAGTGGTAAAGGAGGAGTTGGCAAAAGCACAATTGCTGTAAACTTAGCTCATGGTTTGGCTTCAGAAGGTTTCAAAGTTGGTATAATGGATGTGGACATACATGGACCATCCATTGCAAAAATGTTGGGGATCGAAGGTCAAACATTGATGACATCATCTCAACAAGAGCGTCCATTTCCAATTCAAGTTTACGATAATTTATTCGCATTATCAATCGCAACTCTAATGCCGGATTCTGATAGTCCAATTATCTGGAGAGGTCCTTTGAAAATGGGAGTTATCAAGCAGTTTTTACAAGATATTGAATGGCCTGAGTTGGATTATTTGATTATTGACAATCCTCCTGGAACAGGGGACGAACCACTATCTGTTATGCAATTAATAAAAAATGTTTCAGGTTCTGTCATTGTCTCCACTCCACAAGAAGTAGCGTTTTTAGATGCTCGCAAAACAATAAATTTCTCTAAACAAATGAATGTTCCAATTCTCGGTATTGTAGAAAATATGAGTGGATTTGTCTGTCCAAATTGTGGGGAACGTCACGAGATATTTAAAGGCAATGGAGCTGAAAAAGCTGCAAATGATTTTAGTTTAGATATATTGGGAAAAGTTCCAATTGATCCAAATATTGTATTAACAGGCGATAAAGGTAAACGATTTATTGGAGATTATCCAGAGAGTATTCCAGCAAAAGAGTTCAATAAAATTACTAAAGCCATTATTGATAAATTAAAATAATTAGTTAATTATTTGTGTCAACTTAAACGTCAAATATTGTAAAAAGTGAACTCTCTTAAAACTTACTCGTTTTACTTATGAGAGTTCTTGAAAATTGACTTGTTAATAAAAATTAATAACCAATTTAAAGGAGATTAAGATGCCAAGAGGTGATGGAACAGGACCTAACGGAAAAGGACCAAGAACCGGTCGAGGTTTAGGAAAATCTTCCGGTAATCCAATGGGAAGCGGAAGAGGTCAAACACAAGGTCAAGGACAGGGACAAGGACAAGGTCTGCGGAGAAACATTAATAATCAAAAAAACAGCGGAACCGGTCGCGGTAGAAGATAGTTTTTTTGAGTAAAGAAGCTGATGTAAAAAAATTATACGATTTATCAATTAGGAATCAATATTCCGAGAAATAAAAAGAATAACGACTTTTGCAACAGCTTCTTAGATAGAAACAATTACTTGTTAATAAACAAGTAAAACTTAGAGATAAGGAAATGTTGTGCAATAAATTTTACGATATAACAAAGACTTTTTCATCCTGTAAAATTGTGAAGATTCTTTAATATTTCATTTTTTTTACAATGATAGAAAAATGAAGAACCAGAAATTAAATCGTAAATAGAATTTCGGAACAATTCCTGAAATCTAAACACAGGAAAGGAGGTAAAAAATGCCTAGAGGAAACAGAACAGGTCCTAATGGAATGGGACCAATGACAGGAAGAGGTTTAGGCTATTGTAATGGCTATGAATCTCCAGGATTTGCAAAAGGTTCTCCACGTGGAGGAGATGGATTTGGTAATGGAAGAAGGTTTGGTCGAGGTTTTGGTGGCGGATTTGGAAGAGGATTCGGATTTGGACGTGGAAATATGAATTCTGTGTCAAATTACCAAAACTCTCAATATTCTGTAAAGAATGAAGCAACCTATCTTGAAAATGAAATCATTGCTTTAAAAAATGAATTAGAAGCAATGGAAACTCATTTGTCAAATCTCACAAAAGAAGATAAATAATCTTTTTTACTATAGTTGATAATTCATTATTAACTATATCGGGAGTCATTATGGAATAATTTGTTGAATAAATTGTTTTATAACGACTCCTGAAATTTTCATAGGAGATACAAAATGAATGACGGAAAACATCGTGGTGGATATAAATATCGGAATAAAAGAAATGGAAATTCCAAATCAGGAAATTCTGTCATTGGAACAATAATTTCTGCAATTACCGGAATTATTATCAAAGATCTTGCTAATGAAGATAGTAGATTAAAAATGTTATTCAGTAAAATTATTCATCCTCAGCGGATAAAAAAAGATTCAAAAAATAAAATTATAAAAGGCGAATTTGAAATTATCGAAAATAAAAAAAAGGAGAAATTATAATGATAAAAAAAATAGCGATTCCTACTACAAATGGAAAATTAAGTGCACATTTTGGTCATTGTGAGAAATTTGCAATCTATCATGTTGAGAATAATGAAATTATTAAAGATGACTTCCTAACACCTCCACCACATGAACCTGGTTCACATCCTGCATTCTTGCGTGAATATGGTTGTTCTACAATCATTGCCGGAGGAATGGGTTCAAGAGCTCAAAATCTTTTTGCTCAAAATAATATCAAAGTTTTTATTGGAGTTCCAGATATTCCTTTAAAAGATTTAGTACAAAACTATTTGAATGAAGAACTAAAATCAGGAAATAATCTCTGCGATCATTAAAGAGGAAGATATGAAAATAGCAATTGCCAGTGGTAAAGGTGGGACAGGGAAAACGACTCTTTCAACTAACTTGGCATCATTAATAGCTGAATCAACAGCTGTCGTTCTTACAGATTTGGATGTAGAAGAACCAAATTCCGGTTTATTTTTGGATGGAAAATTAATTCATCACGAAGATAAGTTTAAGATGATTCCGGAATGGAATAAAACTAATTGTACTTTATGTGGAAAATGCCAAGAAGTTTGTAATTTCAATGCAGTAATGAAACTCGGTGAAATGATTTTAGTTTTTCCAGAGTTATGCCATGGATGTTACGCTTGTAGTGAGCTTTGTCCAGAAAATTCTTTACCAATGATTCCCAAAAAAATGGGAGAACTTAAACACTTCAAACTTCCAAATCTTGATTTTATTGAAAGTAAATTAATTATTGGAGAAGAACAAGCTGTTCCATTAATTGGTCAAACAATTAAGTATATAGATGATAGATTTACAGAAACAGAATTTAAGATTTTTGATTCTCCGCCAGGGACATCTTGTCCGGTTATTGAAGCAACTAAAGATGCAGATCTTATATTGTTGGTAACTGAACCAACACCTTTTGGATTGCACGACTTGCAACTTGCAGTTGAAACAATGAAAGAATTAAAAAAAGCTTATGGAGTAATCATTAATCGTTTTGGAATTGGAGATACTAAAATTGAACAGTATTGTGTGGAAAACAATATTCCAATTATCGCAAAAATTCCAAATAGCAGGAAAATTGCTGAACTTTATTCTGCTGGAAAATTACTTTATAATGAATTACCGGAAGTAAAAATAGAATTAGAAAAAGTAATCAAATTTATCCAAAAATATCAGGAGGAAATTGTATGAAAGAAATTGTAGTAATTTCCGGTAAAGGTGGAACAGGTAAAACATCTGTAACTGCCTCTTTGGCTTTTTTGGGTGGAAGCGATCTTATCGTTGCAGATTGTGATGTTGATGCTGCTGACATGCATCTTTTAATGAAACCGGTAAATAGCAAAAAAGAATCTTTTTTTAGCGGTGTTATAGCTAAGATTGATCAAGATAAATGTATCAATTGCGGAAAATGTGCTGACATCTGTCGTTGGAATGCGATTCCAGTTATTGATGAAAAATATGTCGTTCAACCACTTGATTGCGAAGGCTGTGGATATTGTGCTCTTGTATGTCCGGTTCAAGCAATCAGTATGAATGAGCAAAATGTTGGTGAATGGATAATTTCAGATGTAAGAACAAATACAAAAATGGTACATGCCCGTCTCGGAATTGGTGCAGAAAATTCGGGAAAATTAGTTGCAAAAGTCAAAAATGAAGCAAAAGCTCTATCTGATAAATTAGGGAAAAAGTTCATCGTTGTTGACGGCTCTCCGGGTATTGGCTGTCCAGTGGTTTCCTCTCTTTCAGGAGCAAATCTGGTTGTATTGGTAACAGAACCGTCTGTCTCAGGAATTCATGATGTAAAAAGAGTTTATGAATTAGTAAAGAAATTTGGTATTAAAGCAGGATGTATTATCAATAAAGCTGATATCAATTTAGACAAAGTAAAGGAAATTTATAACTTCCTGGAAACTGAAAATATTGAATTAATTTCAGAAATTCCTTATAATGAGAATTTCACCAAAGCGATGACAATGGGAAAAACAATTGTTGAATTTGACCCTGACGGAATTGGTGAAATAATAAAAAAAAGTTGGGAAAAGATTAAAGAATTAGCAAGATAATCTGTAACAGAAACTTTTTTTCAGAATTTAAAAAAAATAAATAATTGGAGAATAATAATGAAAATTTTATTAACAGCAAAAGGAACAGAGTGGGATTCACAAATGGATCCAAGATTTGGAAGAACTGAATTTTTCTTCATCTACAATGATGAAACTGAAAAAGTAGAAACTTTTGATAATCGTGCAATTGAAAATGAAGCCCATGGTGCCGGACCCAAAACAGCCCAAAAAATGGCAGAATTTGGTGTAAATGTTCTAATCACCGGAAATGGACCTGGCGGAAATGCTGATACTGTTGTCCGACAAACCGGAACAAAAGTATTTGTTGGTGCAGGTTCTATGACTGTAAAAGAAGCTTATGATGCCTATAAAAAAGGTGATTTGAAAGAAGCATAAAAAAACAAGAAGCCCATAATTTATGATAAAAAGATATTAATGTTATGGGCTTTATAAGTTTAACTGTTTCGATATAAGTAAAACATGGAGAAAAAATGAAAAAATTAAAAGTAGCTTTTGCCACAAATGATGGCAACACATTTATGGATCGCCATTTTGGTGATGCTGATTATTATTATATATATAAGATTGATGGTGAGAATCCTGTTTATATTAATAAAATCAACAATACTACAGAGGAAGAGGAAGAAGATATTCATGCTGATCCTAAAAAAGCAAAAGGTATTAGCAGTTTACTTCGTGATGAGAATGTTTCAATAGTTGTTTCAAAAGTTTTTGGTCCAAACATAAAAAGGATCAAGAAAAATTTTGTATGCGTGATTATAAAAGATGAAACTATTGAAGAAGGCATAAAAAAAATTAATGACAATTTTGATATGATCATTAGTGAGTGGGAAAAAGGGAGCGAAAGGAAACACTTGAGTTTATAAACTAAATTAATAGATAATTTGAATGAGACAATATAGTATCTGACCGAAAACGAATTTTTTAGCCATGAAGAGCAAAAGTTCATGAAGAAAAATTAATTGGGATAATATTTGTTTTTC
>JAOZMQ010000012.1 GCA_029934195.1 Candidatus Cloacimonadota bacterium
AAAAACATGATCACTGGTGCTGCTCAGATGGATGGTGCTATTCTTGTTGTAAGTGCAGCAGATGGCCCAATGCCACAAACACGCGAACATATTTTGCTCGCACGTCAGGTTGGCGTTCCGGCAATGGTCGTTTTCTTAAACAAATGTGACCTTGTTGATGATGAAGAATTGTTAGAACTTGTAGAATTAGAAGTTCGAGATCTTTTAACTGAATATGGCTTCCCTGGTGATGATATCCCTGTTGTCTATGGTTCAGCTCTTAAAGGTTTAAATGGTGATCCAGAAGGTGAAGCTTCACTCCAAAAATTAATGGATGAAGTTGACCGTTATATCCCTCTACCAAAGAGAGATAAAGACCTTCCTTTCCTTTTACCTGTGGAAGATGTCTTCTCAATTCCAGGACGCGGAACAGTTGCTACTGGTAGAGTTGAACGTGGTGAAGTAAAAGTTGGTGAAAAAGTTGAAAGAGTTGGTATTAGAGAAACTGTCACAACAACCTGTACTGGTGTTGAGATGTTCCGTAAAATCCTTGATTATGCAGAAGCCGGAGATAATATAGGTATTCTTCTTCGTGGTTTTGCGAAAACAGATGTTGAACGCGGAATGGTAATGGCTAAGCCAAAATCTATTCTTCCTCATACCAAATTCAAAGGTGAAACTTATGTTCTCACTAAAGACGAAGGTGGTCGTCACAAACCTTTCTTTACTGGTTACAGACCTCAATTTTATTTCAGAACTACAGATGTTACAGGGTCATTAACTTTACCTGAGGGTGTTGAAATGGTTATGCCTGGTGATAATGTGACTGTAGATGTTGAATTAATAACTCCTATTGCAATGGATCAAGGTCTTCGCTTCGCTATTCGTGAAGGTGGTAGAACCATTGGTGCCGGTGTCGTTGGAACTGTTTTAGGATAGTTCTGGAGGAACAGGTGAGTAATAAAAAAACAAACCGAATTAGAATTCGATTAAAAGCATACGATTACAGATTGCTTGATAGATCAGTAGCAGAGATTATCAGAAGTACAAAAAATACTGGTGCTCGTGTTGTTGGACCTATCCCTCTCCCAACAGAGAGGACATTGTACACTGTTCTTCGTTCTCCACATGTTGACAAGAAATCTCAGGATCAATTTGAAATGCTAGTTCATAAAAGAATAGTTGACATTGTAAATCCGACTCCACAAACGACAGGAGCTTTGAAGAAATTAAGCTTACCTGCGGGAGTTCACGTAGAGATCAAGACATAAGGAGCTGAAAATGATCGGTTTAATAGGTAAAAAGCTCGGTATGACACAGATTTTCCTTGATGATGGCAGGGTTATGCCTGTAACAGTTATTAAGGCAGGACCTTGTAGAGTTGTACAGCGAAAAACAGTTGAGAAAGATGGTTATAATGCAGTTCAATTGGGTTTTGAAGAGATTAGAAAAGATAAAGTTAGAAAACCTCAATTAGCTCATTTTGAGAAACATGAAAGTCCAAATTTCCGTTATTTAAAAGAATTTCGATTAAAAGTCTATGTTGATATAAAAAAAGGTGAAGTGTTCGATGTCGGAATTTTCCAACAACATGAACTTCTCTCAGTTACCGGTACTTCAAAAGGTAAAGGTTTCACCGGTGTTATGAAGCGACATGGTTTCCATGGTTTCAAAGCAAGTCATGGTGTGCATGAATCATATAGAGGTCCCGGTTCAATAGGACAGTGTGCTACTCCAGCTAGAGTACTTAAAGGTAAGAAATTACCTGGTCACAAAGGTGTGGAAAGGGTAACAACAAAAAACCTTGAAATAATTAAAGTTGATGTAAAAAATAACTTAATTATGGTCAAAGGTGCTGTACCCGGACATAGAAATAGTGTTGTTCTTCTTAAAAAAGAGATTTAGTTAGGAGAATTTAAATGTTGAAAGCAATAAAATATTCAGCCACTGGTGAAGAAATAGGTAAAGTAGATTTACCGGAAGCGCTCTTCGCTGCTGAGGCAAAAAACCCTGAAGCCACAATTTATGAGGTTATCAAGTGTTATTTGCGTAATCAGCGACAAGGAACAGCTGCAGTTAAGTTCAGAGGTGATGTTAAAGGAAGTGGTCGCAAATTATACCGTCAAAAAGGAACAGGTAATGCCAGAGTTGGTAATAGCCGTACAAATATTCGTGTTGGTGGTGGTAATGCATTTGGACCAATTCCAAAGAATTGGAACAAACCAATTCCAAAGAAAAAAAGAAGATTAGCTCTCAAGTTAGCTCTTACAGAAAGAGCGAAATCAAATCAAGTGATCGTAATTGAAAGCTTAGATTTTGATAAACCAAACACAAAGGGTGCTATGGAACTTCTTACAAAAATTTCACCTGATAAAGTTAGAAAACTTATTCTTGTTGATGGAAGCGATAAAAATATCGTAAAATCTTTTAGTAATCTTGAATATGTTGAGATGAATCGAGCAGATTCAACTTTCGCTTATGAAATATTAAAATGTAAGAATCTTATTCTGACCGAAGCAGCTTTAAGTAAAATCTTGGAGGTATTTAACAAATGAAACATCCAAGAGAGATAATCATTTCCCCATTGATTACTGAGAAAACCAGTTTGCAAAGGGAAACTACAAATAGTTATTCATTCAAAGTAAGCATTAATGCTAATAAAATAGAAATTAAAAGTGCTATTGAGAAAATTTTCGAAGTAAGCGTTGTCAGAGTAAATACTATTCGTCAGCTTGGAAAAGTTAAAAGAATGGGAAAGTATGTTGGTAAACGTGCAGATTGGAAAAAAGCAATAGTGACTTTAAAGCCTGGTAATAAAATACCGGACTTCGAAGTATAAGGAGTTGTAGATGGGAATTAAGAAATACAAACCGATAACTCCGACGTTGAGATTTAAAACCGGATACACTTTTGATGAAATCACAAAATCAACTCCGGAAAAGTCGTTGTTGGCTCCACTGCCCAAAAGAGCCGGAAGAAACCACTTTGGTCGTATTACTTGTAGGCATCGTGGTGGTGGTCACAAAAGACGTTATAGAATTATTGATTTCAAAAGAAATAAATTTGATATTCCTGCAAAAGTTGCAGCAATTGAGTATGATCCTAATAGAACTTCTCGTATTGCACTTTTGCATTATATTGATGGCGAAAAGAGATATATTATCGCTCCTTTAGGTCTTGAAGTTGGAACTATGATTATTTCTGGTGAAGAAGCTCCAATTAAAGTTGGAAATGCTCTTCCTTTGAGAAGAGTACCTTTGGGTTCTTTTATCCATAATGTAGAATTCAAACCAGGAAGAGGTGGTCAATTAGCAAGAAGTGCCGGTTCTTATGGACAGGTAGTTGCTAAAGAAGGCGGATATGTTCATGTCAAAATGCCATCAGGTGATGTTCACCTTTTGAGAAAAGAATGTTATGCTACAATGGGACAGGTTGGTAATACAGAACACAATCTCATTGTTATCGGAAAAGCTGGACGTAAAAGATGGATGGGAATCCGACCAACTGTACGTGGTGTGGTTATGAATCCTGTTGATCATCCAATGGGTGGTGGTGAAGCCAAAACATCCGGTGGTGGTCATCCTGTATCACCTTGGGGCGTTCTTGCTAAAGGCGGAAAAACTAGAAAACGTCATAAATATTCCGATAAGTATATAATTAAGTCGAAGAAAAAGAAGAAATAGGAATCCGGAGGATTTAGAATATGGCTCGTTCAATAAAGAAGGGACCTTTCGTTGATGATCACCTCCTAGCTAAGGTTGAAAAACTCAATGCTGATAACAAAAAACAGGTAATTAAAACATGGTCAAGAAGATCTACTGTTTTACCTGATTTTATCGGGCACACTTTTGCTGTACATAATGGACGCAAATTTGTTCCTGTATTTGTATCAGAAAACATGGTTGGACATAAACTGGGAGAATTTTCACCGACGCGTACATATCGTGGACACAAAGATAAAAAGAAAAAAGGCAGATAATAGCAAGGAGTTAAGATAATGGAAGCTATCGCTAGAGTTCGAAATTTGAGAGGCTCTGCTCGTAAGGCGAGATTAGTGCTTGATTTGATTAGAGGAAAAAACGTGCCTGATGCACAAAAAATCCTTTACTTTTCTAATAAGCGCGTAGCAGCAAATATTTCAAAACTTCTTAATTCAGCTATTGCAAATGCTACTGTAAAAGAAGGAAAAGCTGAAATAGATAGAATGGTTGTAAATATAGCTTTTGCTGATGATGGACCAATCATGAAACGTCACCGTCCAAGAGCCCAAGGACGTGCGACAGTTATTAGAAGAAGAACTTGTCACATAACCGTTGTCGTTTCTGACGAGAAATAGAGGAGGAATCTTTGGGACAGAAAGTTAATCCTATAATTTACCGTATAGGTGTAAACAAAGATTGGGATTCCAAATGGTTTGCAACTGGTAATCAGTACATAGAGAATCTCATGGAAGATTTGAAAGTTAAGAAATATTTGAAGAACCGCCTCAATGGAGCAATGGTTGGAAACGTAATAATTTCACGTAAAGCCAATTCGATGAATATTGATATTCATACCGCTCGTCCGGGACAAGTTATCGGTAGAAAAGGTGCCGAAATAGAAAGTCTGAGAAATGAATTGACGGTTCTGCTAAACAAAACAAGAAAACATCGTTTGAATGTATTTATTAACATTAATGAAGTAAAGAAGCCTTGGACATCAGCAACATTAGTTGGTGAAGAAGTTGCAAGACAATTAAGAGACAGAGTTTCTTTCAGACGTGCGATGAAAACAGCTATCAGAAACGCTATGAGAGATGGTGCACAAGGTATCAAAGTACAATGTGCAGGTCGTCTTGGTGGTGCGGAAATGGCAAGAACAGAACGTTATCAAGAAGGAAGAACTCCTTTACATACATTAAGAGCTGATATCGATTACCGTTTGACTGAATGTGAAACGACTTATGGAATTATCGGAATTAAAGTGTGGATATATAAAGGTGATATACTGAATTAAGGAGTGATTAATGTTAGCCCCAAAAAAAGTTAAACATAGAAAGGTAATGCGCGGTCGCCGAAGTGGTCTTGCTTATCGTGGATGCAATGTAGATTTTGGAGATTACGGATTATTAGCTCTCGGAGATGCTTGGCTTACCAGTCGTCAGATTGAGGCTGCCCGTGTAGCAATAACTCGTCAAACAAAAAGAAATGGGAAAGTATATATACGAATTTTTCCAGACAAGCCGGTAACGGCAAAGCCAGCTGAAACTCGTATGGGTAAAGGTAAAGGAGCTCCGGAATATTGGGTTGCTGTTGTAAAACCAGGAAGAGTTCTTTTCGAATTTGAAGGTGTTGATCTTGCTACAGCAAAAGAAGCTTGCAGGTTAGCAGGAAATAAGTTACCAATAAAAACAAAGATGGTTGCAAGAGAAGGAATTGAGATATGAAAATAGTTGAACTCCGAGAATTTAGTAATGATGAATTAACTCAGAAGCTTGAAGATTTAAAAGAAGAATCATTCAATCTTAGATTTAATAAAGCATTAAACCGTCTTGAAAACCCTTTACGTATCCGCGAAGTGAGAAGGGATATTGCCCGTATTAAGACTTTGCTTACTGAAAGAGATAAGAGGTAATAGATGGAAAGCGGAAGAAAAGTAACTAAAGAGGGAATCGTTGTTAGCGATAAAATGGATAAAACTATAGTTGTCAGAATTGAACGACGTTTTATGCACCCTTTATATAAGAAAATTGTTAGAAAACATAAAAGGTTTAAGGCTCATGATGAAAAGAATGAGTGCAATACCGGTGATAAAGTTTTAATTGTTGAGAGCAAACCATTTAGTAGAGACAAAAAATGGAATCTCTTAAAAATTATTGAAAGAAGTAAATAAGGAGAAATGTAATGATTCAAGCACAAACAGTACTAAAGATAGCAGACAACTCCGGTGCTAAAAAAGCCATGTGTATTAAAGTACTCGGTGGTTCTAAGAGAAAATATGCTTCTATTGGTGATGTTATTGTTGTTGCCATTAAATCTGCAACTCCTACCGGTAAGATCAAAAAAGGAACTGTTCAAAGAGCTGTTATTGTAAGAACAAAAAAAGAAGTTCGTAGAAAAGACGGTTCTTATATTAGATTCCAGGATAATGCAGCAGTTATAATTGATGAAAGAGAGGAGCCATTAGCGACTCGTATTTTTGGACCTGTAGCTCGTGAATTGAGAGAAAATAATTTTAGCAAAATTGTTTCCCTTGCACCTGAAGTTATCTAGGAGAAAAGATGGAAAAGAAAATGAGAATAAAAAAAGGTGACAAAGTTGTAGTTATCTCCGGCAAATATAAAGGAGTAAAAGGGTTGGTTTTAAAAGCTTTTCCTAAAACACAACGAGTTATTGTTGAAAAAGTTAATTTCATCAAAAAACATGTTAGACCTAACCAACAGAATCAACAAGGTGGGATTATTGAGAAAGAATCTCCAATTCACGTTTCTAACGTTATGTTACTAAACGCTAAAATTGGACAAGTAACTCGTGCCGTTTGGAAAAAAGTTGGTGATCGTCGTGTAAGAGTCTGTAAAAAGACTGGCGATGAAATTTAAGGAGTAAGGAATGAATCGTTTAAAAGAAAGATATAGAAAAGAAATTGTTCCTACTTTGATGAAACATTTTGAATTCAAGAACATCCACCAAGTTCCAAAACTTGATAAGATTATCGTTAACATGGGAGTTGGAGAAGCTACGCAAAATAAAGCATTCTTAGACAGTGCAGTCAAAGATTTAGAGATGATAACAGGTAGAAAGTCAATAATAACACATGCCAGAAAATCAATCTCAAATTTTAAACTACGTGAAGATATGCCAATTGGTTGCAAAGTTACGCTTCGGGACGAGATAATGTATGAATTTTTCGATAAGTTGATTACACTTGTATTACCGCGCATGCGTGACTTCAAAGGTGTTGGATTGAAATTTGACGGACGAGGAAATTATACATTAGGATTAAGAGAACAAACAATATTCCCTGAAATTGAGTATGATAAAATTGATAAAGTAAGAGGAATGAATATTACAATCGTAACCACGGCAGATAATGATGAAGAAGGAAAAGAACTTCTGAAGACATTTGGTATGCCGTTTAAGAAAAAATAGGCGGAGTTAGTATGGCCAAAAAATCATTAGTCGTAAAACAAAAAAGAACTCCTAAATTCAAAGTTAGAGAATATTCAAGATGCCAGCTTTGCGGAAGATCAAGAGCTTATATGAGAGATTTTGGAATATGCCGGCTTTGTTTCCGTAAATTAGCGTCTGAAGGTCAGCTTCCTGGCGTAAGAAAAGCCAGCTGGTAAATTGGAGGAAGAATGAGTGTTACTGATCCTATTGCTGATGCTATCACAAAAGTTCGAAATGCTTATAGAGCAAAGCATATAAAGGTTACTGTTAATCATAGTAATGTTGTAGAAAACGTTATTAAGATTTTAGTGAAAGAGAACTATATAAATAGTTATCAGATATTAGAAAGAGACGTAGATAAAAAAAGATATAGAAAACAGATTTTTATTAATCTTCGTTACACAAATACCGGTGAGACTTTGATTCGTGGAATTCAAAGAATTAGTAAACCAGGAAGACGTGTATATGTTAAGGGGACAAATATACCATCTGTATATAATAATATTGGATGTGCTATTATTTCTACCAACCGTGGTGTAATGGTTGATAGAGAAGCCCGTAAGATAAACGTCGGTGGCGAATATCTTTGTAAGGTTTGGTAGTTAGGAGATTAAGATGTCAAGAATAGGAAAAACCCCAATTACAATACCTGAAAACGTAAAAGTAAACATTAATAACCAAGATGTACATGTAAAAGGAAAACTTGGTGAATTAAGTTATACTATGATGGAAGGTATTTCGATAACTGATGAGAATTCAGTATTAAAAATTCAAAGATCCGATGATTCAAGAAATCAGCGAGCACTTCACGGATTAACCAGAGCTCTTATTAACAATATGATTATTGGTGTAAGTGAAGGGTATGAAAAAACTCTTCATGTCGTAGGAACAGGTTATTCAGCTGAATTATTAGCTCCATGGTTAAGATTGAGTCTTGGTTATTCACATGATATTTTGGTTCAAATTCCTGAGAATCTTAAAGTTTCAGTGGAAGCAGTTCCAAGAACTCGTGGTTCAGCGTCTGCTGTTCAGTCAATTATTAAGATTTCAGGTATCAATAAAGAAATTGTCGGACAATTTTCTGCTGAAGTAAGAAAATGTCGGGAACCTGAAAATTATAAAGGTAAAGGTATTAGATATCATGATGAATATGTCAAAATTAAACCTGGTAAGGCTGGAGCAAAATAAGCGTCAGCTGCGAAGGGAGAAATAATGAAGCATTCAATTACATATAAAAAAAGTCAAGCAAGAGATAGAAGACGTAAAGCTATCCGTAAAAGATTAAGAGGGTCAAGTGAAAGACCAAGACTTGCCGTTTTCCGTAGTGCAAAGCATATTTATGCTCAAATCATCAACGATGAAAATGGTAAAACATTGGTCTCAATGTCAACAATATCAAAAGAGTTGACATTAGATCCTAAACTTAAAAAAGTTGGCCAGAGTTTTCAGATTGGTATGGAACTTGCCAAAAAGGCTAAGCTTGCTGGTATCAGCCGAGTTAGCTTCGATCGTGGTGGATTTTTATTCCATGGAAGAGTGAAAGCTCTTGCAGAAGGCGCGCGTAAAGCGGGTCTAAATTTCTAAAGGAGGCTAAGTTGTTAAAACGACGTCAAGCTCAAGCCCCAGAATTTGCTGTAGAAAAGATTGTAGATACAAATCGCGTTGCTAAAGTTGTTAAAGGCGGTAGAAATTTCAGTTTTAATTCAACTGTTGTTGTTGGTAACAAAAACGGTCAGGTTGGAGTTGGAACTGGAAAAGCAAATGAAATTGTTGATGCAATCAGAAAAGCTAAAGAAAAAGCAGGAAAGACAATGTTTGATGTTCCAATTATTAAAGGTACAATACCTCATGAAATTATTGGAAGATTTGGAGCAAGTAGAATTCTTATGAAACCTGCTGCACCTGGTACAGGTGTTATTGCCGGTGGACCTGCACGTGCTATTCTTGAAGCAGCTGGGATTGAGAATATTCTCACAAAATCGTTAGGCTCAAATACTGCCGCTAATGTAGTTAAAGCAACAGTTAATGGTCTTAAAGACCTTAGAACAATTTCTGAAATTGCTCGTTTAAGAGGTAAGACTATTGCAGAATTAACTGGTCGAGAGGTAAAGGATGAAGCTTAAGGTAACACAAACTAAAAGTACTATAAGACGCAAGGGTAATCAGAAACGTACAATCTTAGCTCTTGGTTTAGGAAAAATCGGTAGATCACGTCTTCATGATGACAACCCTGTTATTCGAGGAATGATTTACAAAGTTGTTCATCTTGTTAAAGTTGAAGAAATTGAAGATTAAACAAGGAGTCAATGATGTTTCTGCATGAATTAAAACGTCCATATAAAAAAAGAAATAAGAAAAGATTAGGTAAAGGTCACGGTACTGGTCAAGGTAAAACAGCCGGTCATGGTCATAAAGGTCAAAAATCACGTTCCGGTGGTAATATACCTGCATGGTTTGAAGGTGGTCAAATGCCGATTCAAAGAAGACTTCCAAAACGCGGTTTTAAAAATATCTTCCGCATTGAATATAGAGTTGTAAATTTATCAAGTATTTTGAAATTTGATGAAGATACAATGGATATTAAAAAAATGGAAGCATTAGGTCTTATCAGAAAACCTAGAAAGAATGAAAAAGCTCCTGTTAAAATTCTTGCTAATGTTTTTGATGATTTTACTAAAAATATCACTATCCAAGCTAATGCTTTTTCAAAAGCGGCAAAAAAATTGATTGAAAAGAATGGCGGTAAAGCGGAGGTAGTGTAAATTGTTATCAAGTATAAGCAATATATTCAAAGTTCCAGACTTAAAACGTAAAGTATTATTTACTACTTTAATCTTAGTTCTATATAGATTGGGTAGTTTTATCCCAACTCCGGGAATTAATACTGTAGCGTTGCAAGATTTTCTAAGTACCCAATCTAATAATTTGTTCGGATTGTTTGATATGTTTGTTGGTGGTAATTTCTCAAGAGCTTCTGTATTTGCTCTTGGAATTATGCCTTACATTACAGCATCAATTGTGTTACAATTGTTAGGAAGTATCCTTCCTTATTTTGAAAAATTAAGGAAGGAAGGTGCAGCTGGACAGAAAAAAATAAGCCAATACACAAGATATGGAACGATAGTGATTGCTGCTTTCAATGCAATTGGTATTAGTGCTATGTTGCAACAAATGGGTGGAGAGAACCCTGTGGTAACTCACCCTGGATTTTTGTTTACCTTTACTACGGTAGTAACTTTGGTAACAGGAACAATGATCATAATGTGGTTAGGTGAACAGATTACTGAGCATGGAATTGGAAATGGGATTTCCTTAATTATTTTTGCTGGTATCATTGCACGTTATCCACATGGATTTTTAAATATGTTTGTTCTTGTGAGAGCAGGATCTTTGCAAATTTGGTTGGCAATATTAAACATAATTCTTATGGTTTTCGTAACTGCTGGTGTTCTAGCGATTACAGAAGCTCAAAGAAAAATTCCTGTACAATACGCAAAAAGAATTATTGGTCGTAAGGTATATGGTGGTCAAAGTACACACATTCCTTTGAGAATTAATTCAGCTGGTGTTATTCCAATCATTTTTGCCCAATCGGTAATTATGTTTCCAAGAACAATAGCAAGTTTCTTTAAGGATAGTGATTTTGCAAACTCACTTGTGCAACTTTTGTCACCTGGAGCTTTTCTTTATACTGTTATTTATATGACTCTTATTATTTTCTTTGCTTATTTTTATACTGCGATTGTTATGAATCCGGTTGAAATGGCTGAAAATATGAAAAGATATGGTGGTTTTATACCTGGGAAAAAACCGGGTAAATCAACGTCAGATTATATTAATGGTGTCTTAACAAGAATAACTCTACCTGGTGCAATTGCATTCGCAATTATCGCAGTGTTACCGGAATTGATGCAAAAGTTTACGCATTTGCCTTTCTATTTTGGTGGTACAGGGTTAATTATTATTGTCGGTGTTGCACTTGATACTCTTCAACAAATTGAATCTCATCTTTTAATGAGACATTACGATGGTTTCATGAAGAAGGGTAAACTTAGAGGGAGAAGAAGATAATTTGTTCTCTAATAAAAAAAATAGATTAAAAGAGTCTGAATGGGAATATTTGAACTTTGAAGATTCCCTTTTGACTCGTTTTAAAAACACAATGTTGGCGACTGATTTTGCAATCGTTAATGTTAAAAAAAATTAGGTAAAAACATATGGCGAAATCAGGTGTTATTGAAGTAGAAGGTTTAGTAAAAGAAGCATTACCGAATACTTCATTCAAAGTTCAGTTAGAAAATGGTCATATAATTTTAGCTCATACCTCAGGAAAAATGAGGATGAATTATATCAGAATTCTTCCTGGTGATAAGGTTAAATTAGAATTATCTCCTTATGATCTTAATAGAGGAAGAATTATTTACAGGTATAAATAGGAGTGAAAGATGAAAGTCAGAGCATCAGTGAAAAAGATGTGTAGAGATTGTCAGATAATTAAACGTAAAGGTGTTATTAGAGTAATTTGCTCAAGTAACCCAAAACATAAACAGCGTCAAGGATAAATAAGTAAGGAGGAAAGATTGGCTCATATAGCAGGTGTCGAATTACCAAGAGATAAAAGAGTTGTAATCGGACTCACATATATTTATGGTATCGGAAGAACATTAGCCTCCCAGATTCTTGTAAAAGCTGGTATCAAAGAAGATATAAAGGTTAAAAATCTTTCAGTAGAAGAAGAGAAGGCTTTAAGAACACTTATACAAGAAGACTATCTTGTTGAAGGTTCATTAAGGACTACAAAAGCCATGAATATTAAACGATTAATGGAAATAAATTGTTATCGTGGAATACGCCACAAAAGAGGACTTCCTTGTCACGGACAAAGAACTAAAACTAATGCCAGAACCCGTAAGGGACCAAAATCAGGTAGTATTAAAAGGAAAAAGTAACAAGGAGGAAAAGTGGCTAAAAAAACATTGAAAAAAAATAAGAAAAAACGTGTACGTGTTACATTTGATGAAGGTGTTGTACACATTCATTCAAGTTTTAATAATACAATCGTGACACTCACTGACAAAACAGGAAATGTTCTTTTCTGGTCAAGTGGTGGAAAAATAGGTTACAAAGGTTCTAAGAAAAGTACTCCATTTGCTGCACAGTTAGCAGCTACAGAAGTTGCACAATCAGCGCTTGAAATGGGAATAAAAAAAGTACAAGCTATCGTTAAAGGACCTGGTGGTGGACGTGAAGGTGCAATTCGCTCTATGAATGCAGCCGGATTAAAGATAACTCTTATTAAAGATGTTACTCCAATTCCACATAATGGTTGTCGTCCACCAAAGACGAGAAGAATCTAACGGAGGATGACGAATGGCTAGATATAGAGGACCGAAAGCAAAAATATGCAGACGTTTTGGTGAAAATATATTTGGGAATCCTAAATATGATAAAATATTAGAACGTAAAAATTCTGCACCAGGTGATCGTGGTAAAGGATATAGAAAAAAAATAAGTGATTATGGCGTACATCTTCTTGAGAAACAAAAAATGAGATATATGTACGGTGTATTAGAAAAACAGTTTAGAAATTACTTTAAAAAAGCCGATAAAAAGGCTGGTAAAACAGGTGACAATCTTTTCAAAATTTTGGAAATGCGTCTTGATAATATCGTTTATAGATTAGGACTTGGTGTTAATCGCATGCAGGCAAGACAAATGGTTCGTCACGGACATATCAAGGTCAACGGAAGGAAAGTTAATATTCCTTCATTTCTTTGCGTTAGTAACGATATTATTGAAGTAATGGATAAAAGCAAAAACAAAAAAATGTTTGTAGAAAATGTTGATTTAATTACAGGTCAATGTCCTTATGGTTGGTTGACATTTGATAAAGAAAAGATGAAAGGTGAAGTTATAGAAATACCTAATCGTGAAGATATTCCTGTAAATATTGATGACCGTTTAATTGTTGAGTATTATTCTAAATAATTAGGAGATAACTATATGATGCTTCTTGAACCATTACAAATGCCGGATAATGTTGAACTTGAAGAAAGTTCTTATACGCCGACTTTTGGCAGATTTGAAATTGGACCACTTGAGCCTGGTTTTGCGACAACAATAGGAAATACAATAAGACGAGTACTCTTATCGTCAATACAGGGTTCAGCTGTAAGATTCGTTAAAATTGAAGGATTGCATCACGAATTTACTCCAATACCGGGTTCTGATTCTGATTATATTGATTTGATTCTTCGATTGAAGAAACTTGTTACAGTGATGACATCAGTTAATGAAGTGAAAATTGTCCTTGAACACTCTGGAAAGGGTGTTATTACAGCAGGAGATTTTCAGGAATCTGTTGATATATCTGTAATCAATAAAGATTTAGTTCTTTTAGAGATGAATGAGGATGTTGATTTTCGTATGGAAGTCTGGATCGGTATCGGAAGAGGCTATATGCCGGCTGATAAACATTTGGCTGAAGAACTTCCTGTTGGAGTTATTCCTGTGGACTCAATTTATTCACCAATTGTACGGGTAAATTTTAATACCGGACATCAACGTGTCGGAGAAAGAATAGATTTCGATAAGTTAACTTTAGAAGTAGAGACAGATGGAAGTATCGATCCTAAAGATGCTCTTTATCTCTCCGCTAAAATATTAAAAGATTTCTATGCAAAAATAGTTCTGTTTGAAAAGGAACCAGAATACATTGAAGAAGTAGATATGGATCCAGAATTGGAACGACTTGATAAACTTCTGAATATGCCGGTTAAAGAGATGGAATTGACTGTTCGTTCAAGTAATTGTTTACAGGCTGCTAAAATTGAGAAAATCAATGAGCTTGTAGGAAGATCTGAGAACGAAATGCTAAAATATAGAAACTTTGGTAAGAAATCTTTAGATGAAATCAATGAAGTTCTTGAGAAATATGATCTTTCACTTGGTATGGATGTTGAAGGTATAATTGAAAAAATTGAGAATGCAAAGTCTAAAGTAACTACAAGTAAGAGGAAAGGTTAGAGATATGAGACATAGAGTAGATGGTAGGAAATTCGGAAGAGAAACTGGCCATAGAAAAGCAATGCTGAGAAATCTTGTTAAAGATCTTGTCAAGCATGAAAGTATTAATACTACACAAGCAAGAGCTAAAGAAATGAGAAAACTTGCTGAAAGAATTATTACTTATGGTAAAAAGGGGTCTATTCACCATAGACGACTTGCTTTCAGCGTATTGCAAGACAAAACTCTTGTAAAAAAAGTTTTTGATGAACTTGCTCCTAAATTTCAAGAACGAAGTGGCGGATATACCAGAATTATGAAAACTGGCTTTAGAAGAGGTGATTGTGCTCCAATGGCAATAATCCAGTTCGTGGAAGGCAACGAAGAAACCGTTGATAATAATATTAAAACTGATGATTTAACAAAATAAAAAAAAGCTGCTGGAAGGCAGCCTTTTTTTTTATATAACTAAAAAATTACTTGTGAAAATTTTCCAATTTAAACTTGAACCTCTAATATAGTTTTCATATAATTATAATAAAACAACTATGAGGAATAGTTAAGAAGTAAGTTATACCTTTCAGTAATGTATTACATTTATTCAAGGTATTTAAAATGCTAATATTTTTGTATTTCTTATTTAATTAACGACTCTTTACAATGTTATTTCTTGAAGGTATCTTTATGTATAAACTTTCTTATGAATATTTGTTTGAGTTAGTAAAACAAAAAAACGATTTAGAACTAAATAGACAATTAGAAAAAACTCATCCTGCTGACATTGCCGAAATAATCAACGATTTACCAAGCGATTTTGCATTCTATGTTTTTGCTAAACTTACTGATGAAATGGCATCTGATGTTATTGCAGAATTGAACGATGAAGCAAAAGAGACAATTTTAGATAGAGTAAAAGAAGCCAGATTAATCCGCATCATTGATGAAATGGAAACAGACGAAGCTGCTGATATTCTTTCTGATTTAAAAGATGAAATCAGTTCAAAAGTTTTGGAGAATATTGATAAGGTTGATTCCGATTCAATAAAAGACCTGTTGACTTATGATGAAGAATCAGCCGGTGGGTTGATGAAAACGGAGATAATTTCTGTAAATAGAAAAATGAAACGGGATGAATTAATAGACGATATTAGGGGAAAATATTCTGATATTGAAAATATTCATTACATTTTTGTAATTGATGATGATGAAAAGTTAATTGGAGTTTTAGAAGTTGTAAGATTATTGTTAGCACAAGAAAATAATATTGCAGAAGATTTAATGGAAAAGGAAGTTCTTTTTGCTCCTGTCACGATGGACCAAGAAAAAGTGGCACGTATTTTTAGAAAATATGATCTTTTTGTCTTGCCTGTTGTAGATGAAAAAGGAAAACTTCTCGGAAGAATAACGGTTGATGATATTATTGATGTAATAGATGATGAAGCATCTGAAGATGCTTACAAAATGGTGGGGCTTGAGAATGAAGATAAAGTTTTTACTTCTCCATTAAATTCCGTTAAAAAAAGACTTCCTTGGCTCACACTGAACCTTTTTACAGCTTTAATTGTATCTTCTGTTGTCGGAATTTTTGAACAAACTATTGCCAAATTATCTATTCTTGCAGTATTAATGCCGATTGTAGCTGGATTAGGAGGAAATTCAGGAACTCAAACATTGACTGTAATAACAAGAGGTATTGCATTAGGTGAGTTAACTATTCACAATACATATAAAGCTATTTTCAAAGAAGTATTAGTTGGAATAATTAATGGAGTTTTAATTGGTACTTTTGCAATTATTCTTGCATATTTATTGAAAGGTCAAATTTTATTGGGAGTCGTTTTAGGTGTTGCAATGGTTGCAAATATGTTCATTGCTGGATTTTTTGGTGCGGTTGTTCCTGTTATTATGAAATCTTTGAAACTTGATCCAGCATTGGCATCAAGTGTCATTATTACAATGCTCACAGATATTGGAGGATTCGCTTCATTCCTGGGGTTGGCTACCATTTTACTATGATAAATTTTGGTAAAAACACTTGAAAAAAAACAAAATCTCTTCCTACAATAGAAAGAGATTCTGCTAAAAGGAATTTACTTTACATAATTTATTTCTTCAATCTTTCTTTAAAATGCCTGAAAGCTTCATCAAGAAGACTCAAACCTTTATAAACTCTTCCAACATGGAAATTCGTTGTCATTTCATCAAGATCTATATTTTCATCATACTCTTCAATTCCATAACTATAGAGCATATCATTATCAACTATAAGAGAATTCAATTTGATTTTAGCCCCAAAGTGATCTGGTTGCATTTTTAAGACTTTTTTAAAATGTTTAATTGCATTTTTTATATCTTTGAGACCAAGATAAGCATTTCCAAGGTGATATTGAACTGTAACAGTAGCTGGATTTTCATCGGCAATTGCTTTTAAACACTGAATAGCATTTTTATGTTCTCCGATTGATGACATTACAATTGATTTCTGATAAAACCCAAGAGTGGTTTTAGGTGTTTTTTTATGTAGAAGATTATAATGTTCTAAGGATTTTTTGGAATTTCCTTTATGGTAGTAACATAACCCCATCCAATAATGTGCCATGTATAAATCTGAACCAATCTCAATAATTTTAGTAAATTTATCTATTGCTTTACTAAAATTCGCCTCTCTAAAATATGCAATACCTAATTTGTATAAAGCAAGAGAATAATTTGGTTCTATTTCGATTGTTTTTTCTAAATAGTAAATTGATTCTGATATTTTTCCGAGTGTATAATAAATTACTCCTAAATTATATACGATTCTGATAATTTTTGGATGTGTTTTATGCAAGGATTTATATTCTTCTGCTGCTAAACTTAATTGTCCTTGCATCATATGTTTTTCAGCTTCACCAATGAGTTTTCCTATCTCTGTCATTTTTTTTCCTCCATACAAAATTATTGTTTTGATTTAATCGTGAAATAATTATTGCACATTATTTAACACTTTTAATTGCTATAGCAAGTGCATCTTCTAAAAGTTTTTCTGGAGGTGTGTCGATAAATCCATGATCAGTAACCAATTTTGTCATATTCCGTGAATAGTCAATATCTGCTTTTGCTTTTTGAAAAGCTTCTTCCCAAGTCATAGTAAGTCTTGCTACACCATCTTTAATTGCTTGTATGGCAACATCTGCTGCTTCAACAGGAAAAACATCTGCTTCATTCATTGTAGGTACAATATTTTCAGGATTGATTCCTCTTTTTTCTGCATATCCGGCTAAAGAATAGGCAGCAGTTATAGCCATTTGATCTGTCACTTTTTTTGCTCTTACCATCAAAGCACCTTTTAATATTCCCGGAAACCCAATTGAATTATTTACTTGATTTGGAAAATCTCCTCGACCTGTAGCTACAATAAAAGCTCCAGCTTCTTTAGCTGCATAAGGATAAATTTCAGGTACTGGATTTGCACAAGCAAAAACGATAGCTTTATCAGCCATTGTTTTAATCCATTCAGGTTTAACAACATCAGGACCAGGTGTAGAAAGAGTAATTAATACATCCGCATTAACACAAGCATCAGAGAATTTTTTGATTTTATTAGGATTTGTGGATTGGCATAGTTCCCATTTACGATAGAATCTCTTATCATTTTGGATGTCTTTTCTATCGCTATGAAGACCGCCTTTTGAATCAAAAAGTGCCAAGTTTTTAGGATTTCCGCCAGCTGCAATAATTAATCTTGCGATTGTTGTATTAGCTGCTCCAGCACCAAGAAACGCAATTTTGACATCTTCAATATTTTTTTCTGCTAATTTGAGAGCATTTATCAAACCGGCAAGTGTTACACAAGCGGTTCCTTGAGCATCATCATGCCAAACTGGAATATCGCATTCTTCTCTCAGAGTATCTAAAACTTTATAGCAATTTGGTTGTGAAATATCTTCAAGATTAATCGCACCAAAGCTATGTTGGCACATTTTTACGAAATCTATAATTTTTTGCGGTTGATTAACTCCATTTTCATCTTTACTATCAACACACAATGCAACAGCATCTACTCCGCCGAGATATTTCATTAAAAAGGCTTTTCCCTCCATCACTCCGAGTCCTCCGGCAGGCGTACAATCGCCATCTCCAAGAACACGAGTCGAATCACTTACAACTGCAACTAAATTTCCTCTATTTGAAAGATCAAAACTAATATCATTATTGTCGCGAATTGATGTTGATATTTTAGATACCCCCGGAGTGTACCAAACATTGAACCAATTAAAACCGAAAACGCCAGCTTTGGGAATAGTTTGCATTTTCCCACCATAAAATTGATGAGTTGTTTTAGATAAATTTTTTAAGAATATTGTTTTCGCTTTTGCAATTTGTTCCTGTGAAAAACTTTCTGGAAATATTTTATCCAGATTTGATAAGTCCATTTTTAATTTTTCCATTTTGGTCTTCTCCTTATTTTTGTTTGTCAGTTTTTAAATCGAATAATTTTAAGTAAAGTAAAATCATTTCCTATAATTTTTTACACCTTCTTTATAAATATCATTACCATAAATATCGTTGGCAACGATACAAGGAAAATTCTCCACTCTCATTTCTCTAATTGCTTCTGTTCCCAAATCTTCATAAGCAATAACTTTTGCTTCTTTGATTGATTCAGCAACAACAACAGCTGCTCCACCGATAGCTGCAAGGTAAATACATTTATTCTTTATCATTGAATCTACTACTTGTTGGTTCCGTGGTCCTTTACCTATCATTGCTTTTAATCCTGCATCCAAAAGAGCTGGAGCATAAGGATCCATTCTATAACTTGTGGTTGGTCCAGCTGACCCGATTGGTTTTCCTGGTGGAGCCGGAGCAGGACCGACATAATATATCACTTGTCCTTTAACATCAAATGGTAGCTCTTTTCCTTCTTCTAATAGATTCACAAGTCTTTTATGAGCAGCATCTCGTCCAGTATAGATTGTTCCTGTGATAAAAACTTTTTCTCCGATTTTTAATCCTTCAAGATCTTCAGATTTTAAAGGTGTTTTTAAATGCTTTTCCATATTTTTTCCTCTTATTCTTTTGACAATTCTTCAACTGGTATATCAGAATGTACATTGATTTTATTGATAAAATTTGGGATTCTTTTAACTTGAACCCCAATATTATTGTTGGGATAATTTACAATTATTCCTAATTTATAATTAGAAATTTTTAAATAATTGAGAATCTGTGCTTGATGTATATTTGATATTTCTACTACACATTTTACTTCTATAATTATTTTTTTATCAACAACAATATCAGCAAAATAATTCCCAATTAATTGTTTATTATAATAAACATCAAATTTCTTTTGAGATTCAACTTGAAATCCTCTTTCGAGAAGTTCAATAATAAGTGCACGCTCATACAATTTTTCCAAAAAACCATTACCTAATTTTTTCCGAACCGCTATACATGCATCCTTAATCAAGTAATATTCTTTAGGATAAATAAGGTCTTTTTTTATCATCAAGTACTCCTTATTCCATTATTGAGCATCAAACAACTCGAACAATTAAAATTCTCTCTTCTGTTCGATTTATTAGTTTTGTTCGATGTACAAAACAAATCTTTCCGGCACCAAACAAACCGAGCAATTCGAACAATTAAAATTCTCTCTTCTGTTCGATTTGTTAGTTTTGTTCGATGTACAAAACAAATCTTTCCGGCACCAAACAAACTGAACATCTCGAACA
>JAOZMQ010000192.1 GCA_029934195.1 Candidatus Cloacimonadota bacterium
GTTTTAATTTTGCACCGTCATATTAACCTTAATCTTAATCTCAGCCTTACTTGTCTATCAGAATAAAAGGAGAAAATAAATGAATCTTGTAACAGTGTCCGGTCCTCCGTCATCAGGGAAAACTGCTGTCATTCTTAAAACAATTGAATCTTTGAAGAAACAAGGATTTAAAGTAGCAGTTGCAAAGTTTGATTGCTTATATACAGATGATGATGAGTTATATAGGAAAGCTGGAATCCCTGTAAAAAAAGGATTGTCCGGTGCTCTCTGTCCAGATCACTATTTTATCAGTAACATCGAAGAAGTTACAAAATGGGGTGTTGATAATGGCTTTGATATTCTTATAAGCGAGTCAGCTGGACTTTGTAATCGTTGTTCTCCTTATATTAAAGGAATAAAAGCTGTTTGTGTTATTGATAATTTAAGTGGGATTAATACTCCCAAAAAAATTGGACCTATGCTGAAATCAGCAGATATTGTGGTCATTACAAAAGGTGATATTGTCTCTCAAGCAGAAAGAGAAGTTTTTGCTTCACGTGTAAATACAGTAAATCCGGCAGCAATAATTATGCACATTAATGGTTTAACAGGTCAGGGAAGTTTTGAATTGAGTACGCTTCTTTTTGATAAAGCTCTACATATTGAAACTCTGATAAGTAAAGAACTTAGATTTCCAATGCCAGCTGCACTTTGTTCGTATTGTCTTGGAGAAACCAGAATCGGCGAAAATTATCAAATGGGAAATGTTCGGAAAATTAAGTTGGATGATCAGGACTAATTGTGAATTATAAATTATTAATTATATATAAAAAAGGAATTCGAGATGATAATTAATTCAAAAAATATTCGTTTGGAAACAATAGAGAAACTTTTGATAAATTTTCCGTTTTTATCATCATTTTTTGCTGATAACAATTTGAATATTGTCGGTAAAGAATCGCTGACATTAGAAGAATATTTTGCTACATTTGATGAAGATGAAATTGAAGATCAAGCTATTGACTCAGAAAATACCATATTTCAAATATCTGAATTCATAAAGCAAATGCAAGAATTTTTAGGGCAAAATGAAGATAAAGTTCAAACAATAACAATTCTTCCCGGTAAAGATAAATCAGGAGCAAAAGAAAATTTTGATAAATTAGAAATCAAACAAGGTGAGATTATTTGTATTGTCGGTCCAACCGGTTCTGGTAAAAGTCGTCTTCTCGGTGACATCGAATGGGTCGCTCAAAATGATACTCCAACATCAAGAAAAATTCTGATTAATAATGAAATTCCGGATACAAAATGGAGATTTTCTTCATCAGATAAATTAGTGGCTCAACTCTCTCAAAATATGAATTTTGTAATGGATTTGTCAGTTTTTGAGTTTGTGGAACTTCATGCAGAAAGTCGTCTTGTAGAAAATAAAGAGATTATTATTAAGAAAATTATTGAAAAAGCAAATGATCTTGCCGGAGAAAGTTTTGCTCCAGACACTCCTATTACAAGTCTGAGCGGTGGACAATCAAGAGCTTTGATGATAGCTGATACTGCTATTTTAAGTAAATCACCAATAATTCTTATTGATGAAATTGAAAATGCTGGTATCGATAGAAAACGAGCTCTCAATCTTCTTTTATCAGAAGACAAAATTGTTTTAATGGCGACACACGATCCGATTCTTGCTCTAATTGGAGATAAACGAATTGTAATAAAAAATGGTGGAATTTATAAAGTAATTGATACAACTGAACAAGAGAGAACAATTCTCTCAACTTTGGAAGAAATGGATAAAATTTTGTTATCTTATCGTACAAAATTACGGAACGGTGAAATGTTAAATAAAGAGGAAAATTAATGTTTTATTTGTATGGATTTGTGATTTTAGCCTTAATTGTCTCATACTTGATTAATAATCAAAAAGGGAAAAAAAGTTTTAAAATCGGTTCAAAAAAATTGATAAAAAATCTACCTATTTTTTTTAATATGATAATTCTTGTTTCGATTACGCTTTATTTTATTACTGATGATCTTATTATTAAATTTTTGGGGGAAGGAAACATTATTGAAGGATTATTATTTGGCGTATCCGCTGGCTCAATAACTTTGATGCCCGGTTTTATCGCATTTCCATTATCTGGAGTTTTGTTAGAAAAAGGAGTTACTTATACCGTTTTGGCTGGTTTTACAAATTCTTTAATGCTTGTTGGAATTATGACATTTCCGATTGAACGAAAATATTTTGGGACTAAAGTTGCTATTATAAGAAATGTATTCGGAGTAATATTAGCTTTAATTGTTGCTTTGGTGACTGGAATTGTTTTTGGAGAATTAATATGATTAAAAAGATTAAGCCATTCATTCCAATGATTCTTTTTGGTATCTTTATTTTGATTTCCAACTTAACTAATTTTCAACCCGGAATAGACATCTTTCAAAATTTTTTGAAATTTTCTAAAAGCATGCTCAAATTTATTCCTGCAATATTTATGATTCTTGGGCTTTTTGAAGTTTGGACAAATAGAGCAATTATCGAAAAACATCTCGGTGAAGAATCCGGAATAAAAGGATATTTTTGGGCGTTGGTATTGTCTGTTTCAATGATTGGTGGTCTTCATGTTGCCTTTCCAATAGCATATTCTTTATATAAAAAAGGTGCAAGTTTAAAAGTTATTTTTGCGTACATTACCTTCACGACTGTATGCAGAGTACCGATGAACCTTTTTGAAATCTCATTTATGGGAATAAAATTCACTCTTGTAAGATTATTGGTCTCAATCCCACTTATGCTAATTTTCTCACAAGTTTTAAGTAAATATTTATCGACAAAAAATTATAAAATGAAAATAAACGTAACGGAGGAATAAAAAATGACACACGAAGGATGTAGCGGAACTTTTGAAAACGGACAGCAAACTGTTGATAAAGTGCGACAAATGGGTTTTGCAGAGCAACCAATGCCAATGCCTTTAGATATTAAATGTGAATGCGGCGAAACTTTTGAAATGGAATATTTTGAAGATAAATGTCCAAACTGTAAAATGGTTTTTGGTGTTGTTCCTTGCCATGCTTTTGATTCTGTAAATGTAAAACCAGCCGGAATTGGTTATTAGAGAATCAAAATGAAATCTATCTTAATTTTGTGCACTGGAAATTCTTGTAGAAGCCAAATGGCAGAAGGATTTATAAAATCTCTAAATGAAAATCTGCAAGTTTTTTCAGCAGGTACAATTCCAGCGGAAAGAGTTCATCCAAAAGCAATTGAAATAATGCAAGAAATAGGAATTGACATTAGTAAGAATCAACCAAAAAATGTATCTTTGTTTAAGAACACTTCTTTTGATTTTGTTATTACTGTTTGTGGAGAAGCAGAAAAAACTTGCCCCACATTTAATGGAAATGTCGAAAATAGGCTTCATATAGAATTTGAAGACCCGGCTAAAGCAACTGGAACTGAAGAAGAAATTAAGAGCTTCTTTAGAAAAATTAGAGAAGAAATTAGAACAGAGTTTTTGAAATTCTATAAAAAATATATTAAAATTCAAAAAACAAAATTTCAAAAAGTAATTTATGAACAACCAGGATTAATTGGGAGGGAACTTTATACTTCCAACCAATTTGAGCTTGTTCATTTGACCTTAAATTCAAATAAAAAAATGGAATCACATTCAATGCCAATTAAAGTAATTTTTTTTGTAATTGAAGGTGAAATTATAATCAACATTAATAAACAGGAATTTTTGCTTAAAAAGAATTCCTTTATAGAAGTAAATCCGGGGGAAGAAAGATTTGCGTATAATAAATCAAGTAAACCCTCACAAATAATGGTGATAAAACACCAAAACTAAAGGAGAAAGTAAGATGAGTATGTTTTGTTTTCAATGCCAAGAAACAATGAAAAACACTGGTTGTACAGTAAACGGAATTTGTGGAAAAAAAGAAGATGTTGCCAATTTACAAGATTTATTGATTTATTCATTAAAAGGGATTGCTGTTTTTAGATCAGCAGTATCATTAGAAATCAGAAATCAGTATGCAGATGAATGTGGTGAATTAGATAAGTTTATCGCAGAAAGTTTTTTTTCAACAATCACAAATGCTAATTTTGATAGAAACTTTTTTATTAAAACAATCAATAAAGCAATTGAATTACGTGAAATGTTGAAAAAGAAAGTAGCAGAATTTGGAATGGAAGTAAAATTTGCAGATCATGATGCTGCTACATTTACGGTTACAAACGAGAATATTGACGCTAAAGCTGCAACGGTTGGCGTTTTAACTACAGAAAATGAAGATGTTCGTTCTTTACGTGAGTTGCTCATTTATGGATTGAAAGGAATGGCTGCTTATATAGATCACGCAGACAGACTTGGCAAAACTAATAAAGAAATTGTTATGTTTATGGAAAAAGCTTTGATTTCTACACTTGATGACTCATTGAGCGTTGACGAAATGGTTGGTCTTGTATTAGAATGTGGAAAATTTGGTGTTGACGCAATGGCTCTTTTAGATGGAGCAAATACTTCTACTTACGGTCATCCTGAAATTACAGAAGTAAATATTGGTGTAAGAAATAATCCTGCTATCCTTATCTCTGGTCATGACTTAAAAGATATGGAAGAATTATTAGAACAAACAAAAGGAACTGGTGTAGATGTTTATACACATGGAGAAATGCTTCCTGCAAATTACTATCCTGCTTTCAAAAAATATGATCATTTTGTAGGAAATTACGGTAATGCTTGGTGGCTTCAAGATAAAGAATTTGCTTCATTTAATGGTGCTGTAATTCTTACTACAAACTGCCTTGTTCCACCAAAAAAATCTTACATTGATCGTGTATTTACAACAAACAGTGTTGGTTTTGATGGCGTTCAACATATTGAAGAAGCAAAAAAAGGAGAACAAAAAGATTTCTCAAAAGTTATTGCTTTAGCAAAAACTCTTCCTTCTCCAACAGAAATTGAAACAGGTTCTATTGTTGGCGGATTTGCTCACGAACAAGTATTTGCTCTTGCAGATAAAGTTGTAGATGCTGTAAAATCCGGTGCTATCAAGAAATTTGTAGTTATGGCTGGTTGCGATGGTCGTCAAAAAGGTAGAAGTTATTACACAGAATTCGCTGAAGCTCTTCCACAAGATAGCGTAATCCTTACTGCCGGTTGTGCAAAATTCCGTTATAATAAATTGAATCTTGGCGATATTGGTGGAATTCCACGTGTACTTGATGCAGGTCAGTGTAACGATAGTTATTCACTTGTTCTAATTGCTCTTAAATTACAAGAAGTGTTTGGCCTTGATAGTGTTAATGATCTTCCGATTGTTTATAATATCGCATGGTATGAGCAAAAAGCTGTAATCGTTCTTCTCGCTCTATTACATCTTGGTGTTAAGAATATTCATCTTGGACCAACACTTCCTGCTTTCTTGTCTCCAAATGTAATTGATGTTTTAGTTAAAAATTTCAATATTGGTGGAATCGGAACAGTTGAAGATGATATCAAGAATTTGATTGGATAATAAAAAAATAATCTCCCGAAGTTTTCTATCTTCGGGAGTTTTTTACATAAAAGGAGTTCTTATGAAATTTATAGTAGATCAAGAAAACTGTATCGGTTGTGGTGCTTGTGAAGCTACTTGTCCGGAAGTATTTGAGTTAGATGGCGATAAGTCACAAGTAATATTAACTCCGGTACCGGGAAATTTAGAAGACAGTGCAATTGAAGCTGAAGAAGGTTGTCCAGTTGGAGCAATTTCTCACGTATAGAAATTTAGAACTTTCTAAGTTTAATCGTTAGGATTGGCAGAAGAATAAAATGAAGATTTTTTTGGGAAAATTTGGCATCTTTCATAAGTTGTTTTACTCTTTCCGAAAAAACAAATTTTGTTATTGGAACGCAAGCATCTTGCTTGGTTCTTTGCCTATCAGCGTGCGTACCCGGTAAGCCGGGTGTTGAATTCCCCAAAAGATCGGGAGTTTCTTGCATCAGCAGAGACTTCGGTCTTTTGGGATTGTTGATTTTTCATTATTCATTACTTCCAAGTCCCAAACTTCAGAACATCTGACCTCATAGATGTTTTTTTGCTAAACCTATAGATATCCAGTAGTTACAAAATTTCGTGATTTCCTTT
>JAOZMQ010000193.1:0-1561 GCA_029934195.1 Candidatus Cloacimonadota bacterium
TTCCTGGAAAAATGAAAATCCAAACTGGGATGTTATTGTTCTTGATAAAGACAATTTAAATGATTATATCGATGATGCTTTACCGTCAAAAAAAATGAAAAAACTCTCATTCACTAAACGAAGCGATCTTTTTCGTTTGCAATTATTGGCGAAATTTGGCGGAGTTTGGGCAGATGCTACAACGCTTTGTATGAAACCTTTAGATGATTGGATTGATGAATATGCCGGATCGGGGTTCTTTGCTTTTAGTAAACCCGGAAAGGATCGAATATTATCAAGCTGGTTTATTGCCGGCTCCAAAGATTGTCCGATAATCAAAAAGTGGAATGAATACTTTATTGCTCATTTCTTTCGTAATCATTTCAATATTAATAGTAGTTTAAAAAAGAAAATGATTATTTTTTTAAGCAGATACTTGAATAAAAACATTATTACAGCACGATTCTGGCTTTCACCTATTGTTGCAAAAATCCTAAGAATATACCCGCATTTTATAATTCATTATGTGTTTGAAAGAGTGATTTCCACCGACTATGAATGTAAAACTATCTGGAATAATACTAAAAAGATTAGTGCCGATTTGCCACACAGAATTCAAATGATCGGTTTGTTTTCATCTCCAAATGAAAAGATTAAAAGCGAAATTATGAAGAAGGAAACGCCGATTTATAAATTAACTCTGTATTATGACCACACAAATTATTCTCCTTCCACTTTGCTACATTTTTTATTAGAAGGCAGGCATCAAAATGGAAATTCTATCAAATAACAGTTATATGAAGAAGAGTTTTAAAAGAATAGCTTTTGAGATGTTTCCATACGATTTTCGTCGTTTTGTATATTCCAAATTTAGGAAGCATCAATTTGAAATTCTGCAAGAAATGAGGTTAATTGATGCAATTGGTAAAACAAATACGTACAAACCTTTTGATGAAAATAAATGCATCTTCGTGAGAATTCCAAAATCTGCGAGTATGTCTGTAACGATGACATTATTTGGAAACATTAGTGGTGGGCACAATTCAATAAGAGAATATCAGATAATTTTTTCCAAAAGAGAATTTGAGAATTATTTTAAATTTACTTTTGTGAGAAACCCGTGGGATCGAGTTTTTTCGGCTTACAATTTCCTGAAAAGAGGGGGAATTAATGAAGGCGATAGAATTTGGTCATCTGAAAATTTAGAGTCAGTAATCGATTTTGAAGATTTTGTGACAAATTATTTAAGAAAACCATCAATACAAAAACACATCCACTTTATCCCACAATATGAATTTCTTATTTCTTATAATAGTAAATTAGCGATAGATTTTTTGGGATTCTTTGAAAATATAAAAAATGATTTTAATTATGTGAAGAAGAAATTATCAAAAAATAATTCCATTTTAGAACACATAAATAAGACAAATTCAAATGAGAAAAAAAAGGATTACAAAGATTTTTATTCAGATGAGATGAAGGATATTGTCGAAGAGATCTACAAAAAAGATATTGAGCTTTTCGGATACAATTTCGATAATTCTTCGCTCGAAAGACAAATTGAAAAACGTGATAAATCTTT
>JAOZMQ010000193.1:1661-6073 GCA_029934195.1 Candidatus Cloacimonadota bacterium
AAAATCGAATAAATCTCTGAAAGAATTGATTCTGACAAATCTTCCGGTTCAAGAAGTTTTCCAAAAAATCTATAATACAAAAATATCGTCATCTTATTATGCACTTTAAACTTATTTTTTTCTAACCAATCATTCCCGAAGTCCATGATTTTACCATCTTTAAATAATACTTCATTACATTTTTGAAGATTTACACCATTCAATTGCATCGTTCTAAAATAATTATAAACTGAAATTATTCTATCGAAAGGGTCTCTGAGAAATGTGATATATCTTGAATCTCTATCCGAAAACAGCTCATGAATTCCATAATGTACATGATGTCCAAAATTTATTTCTATTGAGTTTCGATTTTTAAGTTTATTTATATAATTCTCTGTTTTGGCTTTTGTGCTAAATTCAGGATTAAAAAGTTTGTAAACTTCTAAGATATTTTTCTTATTGTATAAAATGTTTTTTCTGATTGTTGTTCCAGCACATTTTGGAATATGAATAAAATTGTAGAGGAAGTTTTCTTTCATTTTAGATTATTCTCCCCAAATGAAAACTCATTAAACATCAATTTCAACTCCAAATTTTCTGATTTTATCAAAATCTTTGTCATCAAAAACACTTAAATCATTATTTTTGTATCTTCCGGAAGTTGGCTGAATTTTTACAACTTTAGAAATCTCTGAAATATTAACATCTTTTAAATTTAAGAAATCACAGATTTTTTGAACTCCATTTGCTTCATTAAGATCACTTCCTATAAATACTCCCATTTGTATTAATACTTCTGCAATAATGCGAGTTCCACTTCCACCAACTCCACCGACAATTATAGGATCAGTTTTAAAATACTCAGACATCAATTCTCCTCTTCTTGCTTAAGAAATTTATTAACCTTGCTCTTCACTCTCATAACTAATTCGAATACAATAAATTACAAACACATTTATATAATCTTTTTCAAAAATATTATACTACTTATCAAAAAGACTCGAATTTACTTTTTTAATACCCTCACTCCCAATAAACAAAATCGTTTTGCAATGCAAAGCCGATTTTATTAGAGGGAAGATGTTGTCTAATATTTCACTTTCAATCGAAAAAATCTAAGAATCTCCCTTTTTAGGGAGAAAAAAAGAGGGTTAGATTATTTACATGAATCTTCTTGATAACCACTAATACTAATTTAATTTTCAATAATCTGAGTCAAGAAATTTTCTTGACATAAAATTGACTGATTCCTGTTTATTAAACTATATTTGAAAAAGGAAAATAATGAATCAAAATAAAGTAGCAGTTATAACACGAACAAAAGACCGACCTGTCTTTCTGAAAAGAGCTATTGAAAGTGTTCTTTCGCAAGATTATGATAATTGGCAAATGATAATTGTAAACGATGCCGGATATCCTGATGCTGTTGATTTACTGGTAAAGGAATATGAAGAAAGATTTAAAGACCGGGTGAAGGTTATTCATAAAGAAAAATCATCTGGGATGGAATCTGCATCCAATACAGGGATTAAATCATCAAACAGCGAATATGTTGTAATTCATGATGATGATGATTCCTGGCAACCTGATTTTTTGAAAGAGTGTATAGGGTTTTTAGATAGCAACAAGAGGTGGAAAGGTGTTATTTCTCATAGTGTTAAAGTTATAGAAAAAGTTGAAGATGATAAAATTATTATTGAAAAGCAAGAACCATTTAATTTTGATTTGAAAACTATATCTTTTTTTAAATTAGCTGCTCATAATCTTTTCTCTCCGATTTCTTTTGTATATCGAAGAGAAGTGTATGATACTATTGGTTATTATGATGAAGAGTTACCCGTTCTGGGAGATTGGGAATTCAATTTACGATTTATCAAGGAATATGATATCTTTGTTATCAGGAAAGCTCTCGCAAATTATCATCATCGTTTGTTTGTAAAAAATAAGGCTTTTAGTAATTCGATCATAGGAGATCTTGATAAACATATTCTTTATGATACAATCATCAGAAACAAACTTTTAAGAGAAGATATAAAGACCAATCGAATCGGAATTGGAGTTGTCTGTAATATTGCAAGAGATCATGAAATTTTATTAGCGAAACCATTTCCCGTAAGAACATTACCGCTTCCAATTTATTGCAGAATAATAAATAGATTATTCATTCGTAAGAAAGGAAAATAGCATCAAAGAATGAAACAAAACAAAACTATTATTGTATTAGGTATGCATCGATCCGGCACTTCATTGGTTTCTGGAATTTTAACAAAATTAGGCATCAATATGGGAGATAAACTTTTCCCAAAAGATCCACACAATCCTTTCGGCCATTTTGAAGATATTGAATTTCTTAGGTTAAATGAAAGGATTTTGGATTCTGCCGGTGGACACTGTAACGAACCACCAACTTACAACTCAATTATGGATCAACAATCAATTTTCGACAAAGAGATTATAGAGCTTATAAGAAGAAAAAGTGAAAGAAAAGTTTGGGGTTGGAAAGACCCTCGCACCAGCTTAACAATAGATCTTTATTTGCCGTATATCTCAAATCCAATTTTCATATTCTGCAAAAGAAATGTTGCAGGTGTAGCAGCATCAATGTATCAAAGACAAAAATTCCCAATTATTAAAGGAAAACAGCTAAAAAAAAAATATGACCTTTTTATAGAAGCGACCTGCGATAGATTTCCAAACATTCCAATTTTGCAAATAAATTTTGAAGAGCTTCTAAAAGAGCCTGAATATTGGATTGATAAAATTGTATCATTTACTCAGTTAGATTCTTCTTCAAAACAGATAAATAAAGCTGTCAATTTTGTGTCATCAAGAGATAAAATAAAAAAAAAATCCGACTTAATCAAATTAAAAAAGAAAATAAAAATTAAACTTCGTAATTTAATTTATGGTGCAAAAAAGATTCTTAAAGTAACTCTAACAATCGGTAAAAACCCCCAATAAATGAATACAAACATAATGTTTCAAACCGAATTAAAATCCATCGCAAAATATGGGGGAATGAATTTCTTTGGGATTTTCTTTGTGAATGTGATGGGTTATGTCATTAATATCATTATTACAAGAAATGTTGAAGTTGAACAGTTCGGGCAATTTGTGCTTTCAATGCGAATAATTTCATATCTCGGATTGTTGGCATTACTTGGATTTAATACTACTACTGTTAAATTTATTTCTCAATATTTTAGTCAAAAAAAACATAATGAAATTATAGGAACAATGCGATATATTCTATCAAGAGTTCTCATAACTTCACTTCTTCTTACTATTACAGCATTTATTCTCAGTCCTTTCATTACGAGTAATATTTTTCATAAGCCTGAAGTTACCAATATTTTACGAACTTTACTAATTACAGTTCCTTTTGTGGCTGTCAGCAAAATCTTATATTTCAATTTGCGTGGTTTGAAGCTAATAAAGTATGAAATCGTTTCTGCAAAATTTCTCGAACCGATTTTCCGTCTGATATTATTAAGCCTATTTTTTTATCTCGGTTACAGTCTAACCGGTGTGATAGCAGTGCAGATTATTTTACCACTTTATTCACTATGTTTTGCAGGATATTTTCTCTATCAGAAATATTTAAAAAACTCTCTGGTAAAAAGTCCAATTGTTCATAAAAAAGAAATTCTTTCTTTTTCTTTACCGGTTTATTACAGATCTTTCATAGCCAATACTGGTGGAATGATTCCTCTGTATTTAATGGGAATTTTTGTATCCAGTAAACAAATAGGAATATTCCATATCTGCTCCAAAGTAGCTAATTTTGTGACTGTTTCCCTTATATCATTAAATGTAATATTTGCTCCAATATTGTCAGAATTCTTTGCAAAAAAGGAAAAGAAAGTTTTGGAGAAACTATTAAAAGCATCTACAAAGTGGGCTTTTACATTGAGTTTGATTGCATTTTTTTGTATTATTATTTATGCTGATGAAATATTGAGCCTTTTTGGGAAAGATTATGTAAGCGGTAAGTATTTACTTTTTATTCTTATGTTTGGTCTGTTAATTAATGTACTTGCCGGTTCTAACGGCGTTGTATTGAATATGTCCGGTAGATCAAAACTAACATTAACCAACTCAATCATTTCTTTTATTATAGTTGCTGTAAGCGGTTACTTATTAATTCCAAAATATGATTTATTTGGAGTAGCATATACAATGGCAATAAATGCGATAATCTTAAATCTCATTAAATTTTTGCAAGTTCTGAGATTGGAGAAAATCCACCCGTTTAAATGGAGTTTTTTTAAACCGATTTCTGCGGGAGTTATCTCTTTTTTTCCAGTATATTTTTATTCAAATTTTGTCCGATTACCCAAACTACTCAATTTATCTTCGGGTCTTTTGATTTATTTGTTTTTCTTTTTCTTTTTCTTATGGCTTTTTAGATTTGAAGAAGAAGATAAAAT
>JAOZMQ010000194.1 GCA_029934195.1 Candidatus Cloacimonadota bacterium
ATTCAACCTACTTAATAATTCAATAAAAAAAATATGGGTAGATCCTGAAACAAGTCTAACTTATTTAACAATAAATACACAAGATAAATATTTATCAGATGAGATTGCAAATTATTATATTGAAAGATTGGATTATTATAATCTGCACATTAAAAAAAATAAGCATACTCTTTTTAGAAAATTTTTAGAGAATCAAGTTAATGAATCTAAGTCAAAAATTGATAGTCTTTCAAACGAAATGGTCAAATTTCAAGTTGAGAACAATTTAATTGATATTGACGCACAAGTTGAAAAAACGTTTGGAATTTATTCTGATTTATTGAATCAAAAACTTAAGCAAGTTATTGATTTTGAGTTAAGCGAAATTTTTGGTAACTCAGAATTTGGAAAGATTCAAATAGAAGAGAAAATTAAACTTTTTGACCAGATGCTTGATAATTTAAAGAGTAATAGTGATTATGACTATCTTCTTCCTATTAAAGATATTCCTGAATTAAGTAAAAAGTATTTAAAACTTTTAATGGAATTAACAATACAAAAAGAATTTTTGAAAGTAATTTATCCCCAATTTGCAAAATCCAAAATGGATGAATTTAATAATTTACCTACTATAGAAGTTTTTGAAAAAGCGGAGCCTGCAGGTTTTCGAACTAAACCAAAAAGAGCAATTTTATGTATTGTTTCCTTCATTAGTGCCTTTTTGATTTCATCTTTTTTTGTCATTCTATTTAGTCTTTTAAGTGAAAAAAAAATAGAAAAGTTTAAATTCTTTATAAAAATTATTTCTTCTAAATGACTATAAAAAAAATCTCAAATTCTTTTTTGTATCTTTTCTTATTGTTTAAAATAATCAATGATTTTTTTCCTGTTATTACTAAAACAATCCCTATGTTTAATCAAATGGTTTCAGTCTTATTATTTTTTTTATTGATTATCCCTAAGGAATTCATGGTTTATGAAAAAATAAGAATTAATAAAATTTATTTAACTGCATATCTTATCCTTATTTTTTGGTCAATATACAGTTTACTCTCTGGATTATGGTCAATAAATTTAGGTGCAACATTAAATCAGTCAAATAGTATTATAAGTTTTTTGCTTAGTTTTTTTATCATTACGCAGCTAATTGATACTCAGCAGAAATTAGAAAATATGAATAAATTGTTTTTAATTATTTTTATTGCATATTTGATAATTTCAGTTTGGGAAATGACGACTTTTTCTCATTTACCGACATCTAAAGCTGTAATTGACGGGCGTTTTACTAATGCACCTTATGGACCGTTTTTTAATAGAAATAATTTTGCATCAATATTATTGCTAATATTTCCTCTAATAATTTTTGGATTGAGAAAATCAAAGGGTAAAATCTTTATTCCTATTTTAATACTATTTATGGTTATTATCTTTTTTGTTCAAGGTGCAAGAATCGCTATTCTTGCTCTCTCTTTTTTTATAATTGTTAACATATTTTATAGTACTAAAACAGAATCTCTTATCTCTTTGATTTTGATTTTAATCACTCTTTTCTTATATAACCATTTTAAAGATAACAAATTGCTCATACTTGCAAAAAAAGGAACTATTTCAGAGATTGTTAGTCTTAATTATGAAATTGATTCCTATAAACAGTCGTCAATGAAACAAAGAAAATATTTAGGGCTAAGTGCCATAGAAATGTTTTTTGAATCCAAAATGTGTGGAGTGGGTTCTGGTAATTTTGAGAATAATATGACACCGTTAAGAAAATCTAAAACAGCTGGTATCATCAATTCTCACAATTTTTTTATGGAAATTTTAGCTACTAATGGGCTATTGGTGGCAATGCTTCTGTTTTTTTTATTTGTTTATGTCTTAATAAATCTTTTAAGAATATATAAAAAAGATAAAGATGCTCTTGGTTTGATTTTAGTTTTAATTTTATTAATACCAGCTTCTATTTTGCCAAGTAGTTTTTTTAGGTTTTTCCATTTTTGGAATATTTTTGCTTATATTTGTAGCTACATTGCGTTGAAAAATCAAGAATTTGGAATATGAAAGATAATTCGTGAAATTTTGCTTATAATTTTTTTTGGATACACATGAATAATATTTTGAATTAATTGACTAGACCTATCACTTAATTTTTCTTCGAGATATTTTTTTGCTACTAATTTGAATCGTATATTTATTAGATCAATAAAGAAAGTTTTTCTTTCTTTTGGCAATGAAGCAGATTTTAATATTGCTTGGTTTGATTTAATTGCACTATTTAAATTTGTTCTTTTAAAGACAATTTTACTTGACAATGAATCAAAAATTCCTTGTGCAAAAGTTGAATTAATTAGTATCAAAGAAAGCCCTTTATTATCGTTCATTTCTGGTAGAATACTATTAACACCCCAAAAATCTGCTAAAGTAAAATCACTTATTCTATGCAATTTTTTGAAACTACAATTATAACAAGATGGTCGTAAGCAGATATCACTTAAAAATGCTCTTAGAAAAATATCTTTATAGCGTGACTTTTTGTATTGTTTATTGTTTGTAAATTTTATCTTCATAGAGAAATTTCTCCATCCATCTTTTTTATCACGGAAAACAATTTCACTAATTTTCGATTTGTTTTTATTTCTAATGAAATCAAGGTATTTTTTCCATAATAATGGTGAAGGGACACCATGACAAAAAAAATCCAAACAAATTAAATTTTGAGGTTTTTCATCCAAAAAAGAGATTAATCCCTCAACTTGACAAGGCGTACCAACAAACAAAACTAACTTATTCTCTGTCAAAAATTGTTGTACAAGTTGATACATATTTCCAATTTTACTTTGAACATACTTTGAACCGCGAAAATTCTTTAGAGAATTTATATTGTCAGTAAAATTATGAACAATATTGAAATTATCATCGTATGTTGCCCCGAAAACAATTCCGTTTCTATCCAAAACATATTCTGCAAAAACAGAAAACATACCACCTGAAGAACTTTGTTTGCGAATTTCTTCCTTTTTATTAATGCAAGCGTAGGCTATAGGTTGGTTATCAATTTGGGAAGGATTTACTACAGGGCATGTTTTATAACATTTACCACAATTAGTACAGGATTTTTCATCAATTTTTGGATACCAAAAACCTTCATTATCTGTTTTCATTGAAATACAATTAGTTGGACAAATATTGTAGCAAGTATAACAACCGCTACATTTTGTCTTGGATAAGACACTAATATTCATAACTCTTATCCTTTATAATTAATGATGAAAATCTTTTTACTAATCTTTTTATTAGATGTTTTTCAAAATCGTTAAGCCCCAAAAGCCAGAGAAATGATGAATAAATCAGCGTATAAGAAATGACAGATAAGATAAAAACTATTAAATTGTCTAAAGATAAAAAATAATTCATAATCCATCCAATAATAATTGAAGGTATAATACCAATGAAAAGCTTAGAAATCTGATGCCAAAAATAAATAATGTCCAAACCAATTCTTTTGTGATAAAACCAATTCATAATAAATATATTTCCGATTATCAGAGATATTGCTGTTCCAATCGCAGCTCCAATTTCACAGTAGCGTTTTGATAAAGGAATGCTTATAGAGATGTTCAAAATTGCTATGAATAGATATGTCCAAGAACGAAATTGGTGTAAGTTTTTTGCTCTTTGGATTTCCAAACCTAAATTTTGAATTAGTGGAATAGTTAATGGAATACACAAAGTGATTATAACATAAAATGATTTAATGTAATCTTTGCCAGCCCAAAATATTATGAAATTTTTTCCAAAGAAAATCAAACCTGTAAGAATTAGTGACAGGATGCTAAATTGGATCCTTCCTACTTTAGTAAACAAGTTTGTTAATTCTTGATTGCTATTTGGCTTTGCAATGATTTTATGAATTCTTGGAGTAAATACATCTGAAATTGCTGTAGAAAAATATCTAAAATATGTTGTTAGTTGAGTTGAAATTCCATAAATTGCAACTGAAATAGTTCCCCAATATCTTCCCAAAATAAATTTATCAACATTCCAGTTAATTTGATTTATAACCAAGTTCATGAAAATAAAAGATGAAAAAGTCGCTATCTCTTTCATTAATTTAAAATTAAAATTAGAAAAAGAAAATTTTATTTGTAATTTCTTAAAACAAAATATTATTGTCCAAATTTCAATAACTAAGTTCAGTAATGACGTACCTATAACCATTCCAATTGATTTAAAGCCTAATGATAGAATTGATATTGTGATTAAAGGGTTGATTATTGTTTTTAGAATTTGTACTTTTTTCATAAAAATAAATTGTTCATTTGCAGTAATGAAAGAATTAAAAATTATATTTGGGAAAGAAAGAGCAATATTTATAACTAAAATAATCATTAAAATTTTTGCTTTGATAATTTCTTGTAAACTCAATTGCGTCCCTAAAATAGATTCAATATTGGCAGATAGTATTAATCCCAAAACAAGAGCAATAAATCCGATTATTAGAAAAATTGTAAGAAACATTCCGTTAAGTTTATCAATATTTTCATTATCATTTAAGACTTTATACTTGGTATAATATCTTATGTAAGAACTACCAAAACCGAAATTTAAAATCCCAAGATATTGAACAATTGAGGAAACCAAACTATATAATCCATATTCGCTCTGACCTAATAATCTCAAAGTGATAGGAGTAAAAAATAAAGAAATGGTATTTCGCAAAGCCATTGACAAATATGAAAGAAAGACACCTGCCTTAAGTTGATTAATTTTCATTAATGATTCCAAAAGATTTTCTAAGATACCGAAGAGTTTTTTCTTTCTCTTTTTTGAAAACTGTTGAAGTGTGATTGAAGGATTGGTTAAAAATATTATCTAAATCATCATAATCAATTAAATGAGTTGCTCTTTCTTCATAATTAAATATTCTCAAAAGGGTTTCTATTCTTGAATACATACAACGTCCTTCCGGTTTTACTCTTTTATGAACGATAAATGGAGTTTCCATAATCGTCGAAAAAATAACTCCATGAAATGAATCTGTAATAAATAGCTTTGCCGAATTGATATAGTCAATAAATTCAGATGGACCAATTAGATAGTGCTTATTTTTTTGAATATTTGCTAAATATACAATTTCTAAGCTATATTTTTTTGCAATTTTTTTAATTATCAGTTGATTTTGTAATGAAATGTCTCCTAAAAAATATGTTAATAAAAAATCTTTTTTGGGTTTATTCTCAGAAGCTTTTGAAATTTCAAGCCATTCCTTTTTATTTAGAATCGCTGTTGGGTCCAATAAAACTTGAGCTGTTCTTCCGGTTAATTCCTTAATTATTTTTGCACCGGCTTCTTCTCTTATGGATAATGAATTCATGCCATTTAACCAATCTCTAAATTGCTCTCTTTTATTTTCTGGCATATAAGAGATTCCAAAGCTTGGAGCAAATGCGATTCTCTTTTTTGAAGGAGCATAAGTTAGAAAATAAATAGAAGAATCTATGGCATAAGTTGGATTCCATACTTGATCACTTCCTGTAATAAAATAATCGAATTTATTTACAATGTTTTCACTGAAATCTTTATTTTTGTAAATTGTAGAAGATTCATTGAGAAATTTCTTTGTAAAATCTTTAAAAATAATTTCTCGTCTTTGCTTGATTAAACTATCTCTTTTACTTAGAAATATTTTTCTAAGTTTAGTCTTTATTTGTAAATATATATAAGAAAAATGTCTGGTTTTCAAAAGTTTCAGTCTCTCATTTATGGATAATTTTGGAATATATGAATATATTCTGCCTGGATTTACTCTCAAAGTAAATGGCTCAAAACCTAATATTTTTATCGTGTGTTCAACAGCAAAATTCTGTAATCTGTTTCCAAAATTATCATATCCGTTGAGAGTAATTATTGCTATTTTTTTTTTCATTCTATAAACCTGTATTTTTTTTACAAAATTTTGTTGTTTGTGTAATAAGTCAATAGAATACTGAATGCAAAATTTTATTAATACTTGACCTAAAACCTGCAAAAAAAAAGATTACTTAATGAAAAATATTTTAATGCTCACAGATTGGTATCCTACCCCAAAAAAACCGAT
>JAOZMQ010000195.1 GCA_029934195.1 Candidatus Cloacimonadota bacterium
TCTTTTATCATATCAGCATCCGCATAAAGCCAAGAAGATTCAAATTTTTTAAAAAGACTTATCATCATTTCTGAATTAGATTTGCATAGTTTAATAAGAAGTTTTGCTATACCCAATTTAACAGGTTCTTTACCATCTTTTAACCATTCAAATATTTTATCAATATTGTGAGAATAATCTTTTTTTAGAATAGGATAAACAATTTTATCTAAAACAAGTGATGTATCATGAATATTATCTGCACTAAATAGAATTTCTTTTGTAAAATCAATAAAAACAGGTTTCTTTTTTGTTATTCCTTTTGCAACAATATAAACAGCGATAATTCGTCCATTTTCTCCTTTTTTATCCCAAAGATATTTATAGAATTCCATATATTTATCAATATTTTTACTAATTTTTGAGGCGATTATTTTTGCAGTAAATGAAATTATTTCCTTTGGAATTTTACCATCAATTCTTTCAGGATAAGCGTTGTATATAATATCAATATCATAATCATTTTTCGGAAGTTTCCTTTCGACAAAATCAATGGTATCGATTTCAATTCTATCCTTCCAATCTAATGAAATCATCTATTTCTCCTTTATTATAAACCTACTATTCTCTTATATATAACTTACCATATACTTATAGTTACAAATATCTTTTGTTAGCGAACGATAGCGATTTTCCCTTTTTTTATTTCATTGCCAATTTTAAGAATATAAAAATACATTCCGGAAGATACTTTTTTATTAGCATTATTAATTGCCTTCCAACTATACACATTATTTGAGTATGTTAAAGGCTCAATATTATCCTTAAAAACTAAATTACCATTAAGGTTAAAAATTGAGATTTTACCGCTTTTCCCTAAAGGTAAACGAATGAAATCTATTTTACTAAACTCATTGATATTTAATGGATTAGGAGCAGTTTCAATATATTTCAACCCTCTGATTTCTGTCAAGCTGAAAGCTAAGATATTGTCATTATTTTGAATTTTATTACCAGCAATATCTGTTATTGAATTTAATTTCAAATAATATTGTTGATTTGAAGGTTCAAGTTCTTTAGAAAAAATAACATTAATAATATTACTTACACAATTAAGCGTCAAGATGCTATTTTGTTTGTCATCATTTGGTAAAATTAGAGAAAAATTTTCTTTTAAGTTCGCAGATTCACTTGATAGATCCTCAGAGAAAGATATTTTCAACTTCTTCTTTTCCAAAATTTCATAATCTACAATATGCGGAGGAGTAATATCACTTGAAAAATTAAAATTAAAAATCCGGTCTTCTATCAAAATTCCTGTTTCCCCGAGTAAGCCATTAATTTCAATTTTATAATCGGAGAAATCTTCAAAAATTTTATTAAATTTTAAGACAACAGAGGATTCATTTTCGATAAGTATAGCTGATGTAGGTGATTCATATCCGTGATTTACATAATAGTGACCAATATTAATAGCAGAACTATTTAAATGGTTTGAAAAACAGATTTTCAATAAATTTGCATCAATCATTTTAATAGAGATAATCTCTGGAATATATGTAGGAATTACAGTTTTCCATAAAGTAAATTTGGATTCAGGTTCTATATAGTTCTCACTAATTGCTTTGATGGCAATTTTGTATTCTTTATTTGTTTCTAAAGCAGAAAGAATATATTCGCTATTATTGTCGGTTTGTGCAATTAAAGAAATACCTGCTTCTTCTTGAATGTAGATATTGTAAGAAATTCCTTGTTCTTGGGTTTCCAGCCAAGTCAATTTAACTGAATTTTCATTTAAAGGAATTACCTTAAACGCAAGAGGAGTATCCGGACCATCAAATGGTTCGGAAAGAGATACTATTGAGCTTTGGTATTCATTATCAACAAAACGATTAACAATAACAGCTGCCTTTTGGTTATTTGTTTTAGAAAAAGGTAAAACTTGCAAAGTTCTCTTAGAAGCTCCTCGCCAGATAGGAGAAAAGGATTCTCCAGTGAAATCAAAGAAATATAAATTAGGAGCAAGAGCTAAAACTAATTCATCATCTCCGTCACCGTCAAGATCGGCACTATTAATAGAACTATTTTTTTCTACTTGTGAAAATTCTAAACAATCAATTTCTTCAAATGAATTTGCATTAGAATATTTAAAGGTCTTTAATTGAATATAGGTTTGGTTGGGATTCGCAGTATTTTCGATATATCCACCAACACAAAATTCTTTATTATTATCACCTGTAAAATCACCAAGTGCCATGTATCTAATATGTGGAACTTCAAGACGAGTAGTCCAAATCATTTCATAAGTTTTATCAGAATAAACTTCAAAAATCATAATATCCCCATCATTATCACAAGCAATAACTTCCATATTTCCATCTTGATCAAAATCATAAACTTTTATGATTGGTGAAAATCCAATTCTTTCATTGGTCGCAGTTGGGTTTTCAATCACAAATTCCTTCACGAAACTATTGTCGAATCTATTATATAAAGCGAGAAGTCTTTGAGATTCTTCATCTTTAACAGCAATAATTTCGTCATCACCATCATTATCATAATCAGCAAAAATTGCTCCGGTGAAACTGACATTACCGAGAATCTTTTGTGTTATAGGATTTGAGACATTATATACTTCAAGCATACTACCATGTATTCCAAGAAGTTCTAATTCGCCATTATAATTTATTGAAATATCAATTGGTTTAAAGATTGAATCCGGAGCAACTGTCCACAAAGAATCAATTTGATTATCCTGTATCTGATATAAAGCAACTTTATCAAAACTACTTTTTAGATTCATGGCAGCAAAAGTATTATTTTTACTATTGATAGTTGGGATTAATGGATATTTTAAGCTATCAGCGTGAAAGTTATTTAAAGGGATAGATAGATTTTCAATATTTATTAAATTTTCAAAGTTTTCTGATTGAGTAAACAAATTACTTAGATTTGTAGCTGTTAGGACAGCATCATAAGTTCCAATGGCAAGATTTTCAGGAATTTTGACAATATGCAAAGAATCAACGTAGCTACTGTAAATTTCTCTTACAAAATTATCTTTTACGCAATCAATCTCCAGATTTACTTTCTCATTGTATTCTGCTTTTATATAATATTCTATAATATCATTGTTGTATCTCTTGATAAAAGAGACAGAACCTTCTTTTAGGATAGGTTCTGTCTGATTGATTTCTATAGAGATATAATTGTAAAATTTATTATTATTATTGTTGCTTAATTCTACTCTCAAGAGATAGTTATCATCAACTAATACTTCGTTAACATCAAAAAAAGCAATTACTCCGTCTTCTACAGGGTCAAAATAATATCTTGGAGTTTTTAAATGAGTTTCCACATCCAACCAATCACTTTCAATAGGATCTTTTATTGTAGTGTACATAACTGTATAACGGAAAAAATCATCAGATTTAACGGTTCCGAGAATTTCAATACTTTCAGAAATACCCATATGTTCATAAGGATAGGTAATCGTAATTGTTTTAGAAATATTATTTGTGAGCAGTTTTTCTACATTTAGTAAACCATAGCCAGAAAAAATATCAAAATTTGCTGAATAAACATCATAACAGCTTTCAGCAAGTCTTCCTCTTATTTGTTCCGGTGTTAATTCTGGTTCTAAGGATTTTAATAAAGCAACAGCTCCTGTAACATATGGAGCTGCCATAGATGTTCCTGATAATTCATTATACATTTCATTTTGAGGATCATAAGTGCTAAGAATTTGATAACCTGGAGCCAAAAGATCTAATTCCAGTCCATAACTGGAAAAAGTAGATTTCTCAAAATTTGTAGCTGATCCAACAGCAATAGTTGAAGTTAATTTTGCAGGATAAGAAATTTCTGTGGTACCATCATTTCCCGATGCAGAACAAATTGTAACTCCCCTATCGTAAGCGTATTGGCAAGCATCTGCAATAATTTGAGAAAAATTTGGATCTCCCCAGCTTGTATTTATTACATCAACTCCCATATCGGTGGCATAAATTAGAGCAGCTGCACAATCGTCATCTTGTAAGTAACCACCTAATCCAGCCACTCCGAATCCAGCTCTAATAATCAACAATTTAGCGTTTGGACAAGCACCCACAATACCTATTCCATTATTTGAGTCAGCTCCTATAATACCGGCAACATGCGTTCCATGTTCAGTCTCGTCTGTCGGATCGTTGTCGCGTTCAATAAAATCACCAATTCCAATAGATGCCATTTCTGGAGCATCAGAAAAATCCCATCCTCTATAATCATCGATATAGCCATTTCCATCATCGTCAATTCCGTTATCTGGAATTTCATTTTCATTGATAAAAACATTCTTCTGTAAGTCCGGATGATCAAAATGTAAACCAGAATCAATAACACCAATGAGAACATTGGAATTTCCGGTTGTAACTTCCCAAGCTTGTGGAAGTTTTACATTTTTCAAATATACTTCTTGAGAATTGTACAGAGAATCGTTTGGGGAGTAGTAAAAATTATTAATATAATTTGGTTGGATATATTCAATTCCAGAGAATTTTTTTTCCAGTAATTCTTTATTATCCCAATCTAAATCATCATTGAAAGTAATAACGAAATATTTATTATCTGCTTTATTGGTAAGAGATTTAATGTTTTTTACTGATTTTGTACTTAAAAAATTGTCAAAGACATTAAGTCCAAAGCTTCCTCTTTTTAATTCTATTTGCTCTGTTGTTTTAATAATCATTTGATTTGGAAGATATTCAATTGATGATAATATTGAGATAATTAAGAGCAATAAAGTAACATTAAGAATTCTTTTCATTTCACCTCATTTTCAATTTTTCTTTAATCCGTTTTTTTCTTTTTTGTTCAAACAGAATTAATTACATTCAATAGTAGTTGAATCTTTACAAACATATAGATTCGTTTTCGATTTTATATAAAATAGTGATTATAAAAAGGTAAAACTTTATATTTTACCTTTATCAAATCTTATCGAAGAAGAATTATTTAAATTTCAGAGTTAAGCCAACCAAGTGTGCACTGTCATTCAGATAATTAGTAGTCGGAGAATATGCATAATCAACAGAAAGTTTTTTTAAATTAATTCCAACTCCGGCTGTAAATGATTCTGCATCATAATTGATTTTATAACCTGCTTGCAGTTTCAAAATATTATTTATTACAGAGCTTAACCCTAAAACAATTTTAAAATTATCATCATCAACAAATTTCAGAGTTTTGGTTTGAAAAGAAAAAGCAACAGTTTTAAAATTAAAATTTTGGACAGCTGAAACTTCTATTGATGAAGGAGTCTCTAATTTTTCATTATTCATTTTAGTTGAAGTTCCATAATTTTTGGCTGCAAAGGCAAACTTTAAACCTTGAAAAGGAGTTAGATAAGCATATCCAAAATCAATTAGAACTCCAATGCTAGATTCTGTGTCTAATTTTTCATAAAAAAGACCACCATTAAAACCAACAAGATGATTTGGAGTAATCCTGAAAGCATAATTTCCTGCAAAATTTGCATCTAAAGGATGAAAATCTCCAATATCTTGAGCAAGTTCATCTTTGCCTTCAATTTTTCCATAATCAAGATATCGAAAAGCAATTCCATAAGATTGTTTACCTGCATAATTGGAGATTCCGATACTATTATAAGTTGTACCAAATAACCAATTATTATTTGTAAAAGAAATTGCATTACTTTTATTAATAAGACCGGCTACTGGATTCACAAGAAAACCAAAAGCGTCATCTGAGAAGAATTCACCAGTTCCAGAAGCTGCTGTAACTGCTATTCCAGAATTTATCTTTAACATTTGCATGCCATGTTTGCCGGCATTTCCATCAACTTTTTCAGCAAAACAGACAACTACCAAAGTTACAAGTAGTGTCATTAAAAAAAATCTCTTCATTTTTCCTCCAAATATATTCAAAATTTTTGAGCTACCTTATTATAGTGGTATTTGCTCTTTAGTCGCTGTTACGAAATAACATTTACAAATTAACGTTGAATTATGAATTTCTTCTGCATTATTAAAAGATTAAATATCAATGATATTCGCAATTTTAATG
>JAOZMQ010000196.1 GCA_029934195.1 Candidatus Cloacimonadota bacterium
AAAACTGATATAAGATCGAATATTATTAAATATAATGAACAAGAAAGACAAGAAATTCATAGAAAAAAAAGACCTGAATTAAAATTAATTAAATCAGGTCTTTCTTGAGAGATTCTAAGTCTAAATTTTATAAAGTTTTATTTAACTCTTCATCATTTTCATCAATCCATTTTTCTGCACTGAATGCTGCAATTGCACCATCACTAACAGCGGTGACTACTTGACGTAATACTTTGTGAACAATATCGCCGGCAGCATAAACACCAGGTAATTTTGTCTGCATTTTTTCATCGGTGATAATGAAACCTCCGGAATCAAGTTCAACTTGGTCTTTCAACAATTGATTATTTGGGAGAACTCCAACATAAATGAAGACACCATCAACTTTTAAATCACTTTCAACATTTGTTTTCTTGTTCAAAAGTGTTAATGACTGAACAAATTGATCACCATTTATTTCTTTTACAACTGAGTCCCACACGATCTCGATTTTTTCATTTTTGAAGGCACGTTCTTGAATGGCATGAACAGCTCTCAATTTATCTCTTCGATGAATAATATAAACTTTCGAAGCAAATTTTGTCAGGAATAAAGCTTCCTCAACTGCAGAATCTCCTCCACCAACAATAGCAACTACACTATTACGATATAAAGCTCCATCGCAAGTTGCACAATACGAAACACCGCGACCTGTTAATCTTTCCTCACCTGGAACGTTCATTTTTCTAGGAAATGCCCCGGTACTGAAAATGACAACTTTTGCTTTGTAAGTTTCTTTTGATGTTTTAATGATTTTCCAAAGACCTTCTACTTTTATTTCCAAGACTTCATCTGTTTTAAATTCAGCCCCAAATTTATCAACCTGTGCTTTCATTTTATCAATTAGATCAAATCCCGACATTGTTACTTCAAATCCGGGGTAATTTTCAACTTCATTTGTTAAAACAATCTGACCACCAACAAGACCTTTTTCAAAAATTATGGTTTTCAATCCGCCTCTTGCAGAATAGACCCCTGCTCCTAAACCACCTGGTCCGGCACCGATAATTACAACATCATAAATCATATATCCTCCAATTATTATTATTTTTAGTCTCAAAAAAAAATATATTAAAATATTTGATACTGTCAAATTTTATTTTTTGTTTTGATTTAATGAAAATCCAAGCGGTAAGAGTTCCTTAATTGTTGTTACTTTTTCTTTATCTTTTGAGACAATTAGAATTTCTATCTCGTTTCCAAATTCTGATAAGACTTGCCTACAAGCTCCACATGGAGCAAATAAAATATCAGTATTAGTAAAGACAACGAGTGCTGAAAATTCTCTTTCTCCATCAGCAACCGCAGAAAAGATAGCAGTTCTTTCTGCACAATTTGTTAACGAATATGATGCATTTTCGACATTACATCCTTGATATATTTTCCCGGATTTTGTCAATAAAGCTGCTCCAACTTTAAAACCGGAATATGGAGCATAAGCTTTCTCAGATGCTTTTTTTGCGATAGGGATTAATTCTCGAATATCCATTTTTCCTCCAAAAGATTAATAATGATATTTTTTCCCATTAATAATTGTAAATGCTCTATAAATTTGTTCAATAAGAAAAAGGCGAATCATTTGATGTGTAAATGTAGATTTAGAAAAACTCATTATAATATTTCCTTCCTTCATAAGTTTTCTGGATAATCCATAAACTCCACCAATAATAAATTGAATATCTTGAAACCCTTTTTTGCTGTTAATGAAATTTGCAAATTCTTTTGAAGAATATTGCTTTCCATTTTCATCTAAAAACACCTTAAAACTATTTGGTTTCAGATGTCTAGAAATGATTTCAGCTTCCTTATTTTTCACAATTTCGGTATTGATATTTTTAGTTAATTTTATATCCTGTAATTGTAAAACTTTGATTTGAGCGAAAGAAGAGAGTCGCTTTAGAAATTCCGCAACTCCTTCTTCAATATATTTTTGTTTAGATTTTCCTAAATATATAATCTCAATTGACATTATTAAGCACTCAAAATTCCTAATGCCATTGAAAGAAATTTTGTTTCCGCATCGTCAGCTCTTGAAGCAATAAGAATCGGAGCTTTTGCACCCATAACTACATGTGCCACTCGATATTTACAATAGTAAGTTAAGGATTTTCCAAAGATATTTCCAGCTTCGATATTCGGAACCACAAGAACATCGGCATCTCCGGCAACTTCTGATTTGATACCTTTCATTTCAGCAGATTTTTTACTGATTGCATTATCAAAAGCAAGAGGTCCATCAACGATACAACCTTTGATTTGTCCTCGTTGATTCATCTTTGCAATAAGAGCAGCATCGACAGTTGACTGAACTTTTGGATTTACTGTCTCTGAATGTGTTAGCATTGCAACTTTTGGATTTATATTTCCTAAACCGTGAGCAACAGAAACACAATTATTTACAATTGAGATCTTTTCTTTCAAATTTGGTAAAGGGAGAAAGCCACCATCGCCCATCAAAATGATTCTTTCAGGAGTTTCATAAGCCAAAACATCGCTCATAGTATTTCCGGTTCGGAGACCTTTTTCTTTATTTAATACAGCTTTCAATAAAATTCCACTACTGCATTTTCCTTTAAGAATTAGATGAGCTTCTCCATTTTTAACAACCTCTACTGCTTTTTCTGCAGCTTTTACAAAATCAGAGCCGGTATCAATAATCAGAAAAGAATCCACAAATTCTTCAAAATTTTCTTGCAAATATTTTTTAATAATAGTTTCTTCGCCAATCAAAATACAATCTGCAAGATTTTCTTTTTTTGCCATAACAGCTGCTTCGATAGCAGTCATTGTTTGAGCTGCTGCAATTGCAACAATTTTATTTGGCATTTGTTTTACTTTCTCTAACATTTCATTAAAATTTTTTACCATTAGATCCTCCAATATTTATCTTTCGTTATTATTTTTTTCATCATTTGGGAAAATAATTCTTTACTATAATGTAAAGTTTATTTCGTAATAGTTCCATAAGTTTATGATTCTTCGTTGATAATATTATCAATATCATTTTCAACATTTTTATATAATTCTGCATGGATTTTCATCAATGCTTCCTTTTGAATTTGTCGAACTCGTTCACGTGTAAGACCGAGTTCTTCAGCTATACGTGCAAAGTTTTTCCTTTGACCTGTTTCCAATCCAAAATTTGTTTTTATAATATATTCATCTCGCGGACTCAGTTTTTTAATTGAGTGCTCAATGCTCTTATCCATTTTTTCTTTGTAGTATAGAGTTTTAGGGTCAAGATTCGCAAGATCTTCAATGAAATCAATAATACCAACATTTGTTTTTCTATCAGTAACTTTAATTTTATCAATTGAGAGAATCTTTTTTTGAGCAGTGTCTATTTTTTCTATCTCTGAAAGAGAAAGTTCTGTTTTTTCAGCAATATCATCGTAAGTTGCATTTTGTCCAATTTCAGCAAGAACTTTATCTTTAGCAAGTTTAATTTTTGAAGCGAGAGTTACTTTTCCTAAAGGAACTCGTATTAAGGATGTTTTTTCTGCAATTGCCGCCCGAATACGTTGTCTAATCCACCAAACTGCGTAAGAGATTAATTTAATCTCTTGATTTGGATTAAATTTTTCAATAGCTTTTATCAATCCTATATTCCCTTCGCTAATTAATTCATTTAAGGAAAGCCCTCGATGTTTATAATGTGATGCAATTTTAACAACGAATTTTAAATTTGCTTGAATTAATAAATCTGTTGCTTCCTTATTTCCATTTTGAGATTTAAGAGCTAATTCATGCTCCTCTTCACGAGAGAGAGTTTTTATCTCGGAAATTTCTTGCAAATACTTCTGTAATCCTTGGTCGTTAAAAATCTTATCCATTTTATGTCCTTGAAATTAATCTCTTTATATTTTATTAATATCACTTTTTGTCTGAGTATCTGTAAAAAAGAATGAATATGGAAAATCACTCTCTTGTGGTTATATACTCTATTTATTTAATAATTCATTAACATGATCAGTTACAAAATCAAAAAGTTCGTCATCATCAATATGGTATGACTTTGCTAAAGAGAAAACTAATTTAACTCCAGAAAGTTTCATTCCAACTTCTTGAGTCAGTGTTAGAATCAAAGTAATTCTATTCAAATCCTTTTTATTAAAAAGTCTAATATTTTTTTTTGTTCTGTCCGGTTTTATTAAACCACGTTTCTCATACATTCTGATTGTTTGTTCATGAACGCCAATTCTTTTAGCAATTTCTCCTATAAAAAAAAAATCTTTTTCAATATGCATTTTATTCTCCGATTTTAATCTAATCCTGTCAAAACTTGTCGCGGATTAATAGCTTTTCCTTTTTTTCTATATTCAAAATGTAGGTGAGGAGCAGTAGCATTTCCTGTTTTCCCTACTGTTGAAATTGGTTGTCCTTTATTAACATTATCACCTAATCGCACAAGGTTTACTTCATTATGAGCGTAAACTGTCATCACAAAATCAGCATGTTCGAGAACAATAACATTTCCATAACCTCTTTGTTTACCGGAAAAGACTACTTTACCTCGAAGTACTGCATGGATAGGTTCTCCACTTGGTGCTCCTATGTCAATTCCTTTATGAGGTCGATTATTTCTTAATCCAAATTCTGAAAGAACTTTCCCTTTTAAAGGAAGAAACAAATCATTACGAAGTACTTTTGACGCAACAACAGATGCTTGTTTTTTTAAGACATCTTTTTTCTTTTTTATTGATGTTTTTACAATTTTCTTTGTAGAATTATTTAATTTACTTCCCTTTTTTAATCTTAATTTTTGACCAATTTCTAAGTTATTTGAAGAAAGATTATTTATAGATTTCAAATTATCAACCGTCATAGAATACTTTTTTGATATTCCATATAAAGTTTCACTTTTCTTTACAATATGGAAGTTTTCAACAGACGGTTTTTGCGTTGGAATTGTTTTGGTAGTAGGTTGTTTTTGAGGTTTAGTTTTCTTTATTGAAGTTTCAGTCTTTGCTACAAGAAATATTTTTTGACCAGAGTGAATTTCAAAAGATTCCAAATTATTAAAGTCCATAATGTCCATAATATCAAGATCATACATCTTTGAAATCCTATAAATGGTTTCCCCTTTTTTGACTATATGAAAACTACTTTTTGGTTTTTTCCGGCGTGTTACAAATTCATTTTTTGATTTCAAATTTGGTATAAGATAGATTTTTTGTCCTACAAATATTTTATCAGATGCTAAACTATTATAAATTTTTAAATCATTAACTGAAATTGAATATTTTTTACTTATTTTACTAAGATTTTCGCCACGTTTTACTATATGATATTTTTCAGAAGAAGTTACATAAATTGGATTACATTGGAGGGTATAAAACTTAACAGAAATTAAAATAAAAACAACAAAGAATACAAATTTTCTATTAATATTTGATTGAAAAGTCATGATATTCTCCGATTGCTGTTAATTCTCTAACTTCAAGATTATGAACCCATGAATAATCAGGACCTTTACGTATGATATTTATAAATTCTCGCAAATTTGATTCATCACCACTGGCAATAATCTTTACTTTACCGTTTCCAAGATTCTTTACATAACCTTTTAGTTGATAGAGCCTTGCTTTACTATATGCAAAATATCTGTATCCAACACCTTGAACTCGACCTGATACAATTATTTCCACACTTTTCATTTGTTTTTCCTTAAATTAAATTCAAAAATCATAAATAATATTTTGTTTGTAAAAAATATAAAATCTAAACTTATATTCTTTGTAACTTTTAGTTCTGTCGATTCTCTAATCTTGTCAATGAAATTTCTTATTTCTGATTTATTTCTTGGTCAAAAATGTATAAATTGTATCTTTCTACCTCTCTACATAAGTCTTTTTTGTCAAATCAAATTCAGAATACTTGATTTCAATACTTTAATATGACCCCATTTTTTTAAACAATCTTGATTTATCAATTTTGTTATTTGCAGAGGCAAAAAAATAATGACTCATTTGGTAACTTAAAAAAGAA
>JAOZMQ010000197.1 GCA_029934195.1 Candidatus Cloacimonadota bacterium
TAACGCATTGGGCTACATAGATATCGCTTCTATGAAGCTGAAAAATAAATAATTTTCCAATTAATCTTTTCTTCTTGAACTTCATTTCCTTCATGGTAATAAAGTCCTTTTTCGTTCAAATGCTAAATAAATTTAACAAAAAAACAAAGATGTTTAAACTAAAATCAAATTACGATTTTGCCAGCAATTTAAGTTTAGTTAATCTTTTTTTCTTATCTGAATTAGATTTTTGTGCAATACTTCTTGTTGAGCTAATGTATTCCAATCTTGTGAGCAATTCCTTGTTTGGAATTGAGAGAAGAACTTTATTGACTTCAAGTTTTCTTACTTTTCCAATCCAATAATACAATTCACTATGTTTTTCAGATAGCATTCCAGCTACAGTAAATGTGTTCAAAATATTATCGATAATATCTGATTGATTACAATTTTTAAACATTGTAAGTTTTCCATCGTCAGTAAAACTGCTTCCATCAATTTCGAGATATGTAGCTTGAGGAAGTATAATATTTCCAAAATGTTCTTCTTCATAATGAGTTTTTACTGAAACAATAAATTTTGAATCTTCTAATCCTTTCTTAATTTCATCAGAAATATTTTCTCCATATAGAAGAACAAAATCTGCTTTCTCCGGTTTTGCGGATTTGATATTATATTTCAACAATCCATTAAAATTTGTTCTTTCTGAAGTAATGAGAACTCCTGATCCTTGAGCAAAGCTACAAATATCACCGGCAAGCTTCCAAACATCTAAAGCAACTTCTTCATTAACATCATTTCTGTTATATACAAAGAGAGTTTTCTTTGGAAGATCAAAACCAATTACTTCATTTGAATTACTTCTAATTTCTTTCAATATGGAAGACAAATCTTCTATCTGAATAAGTTTATCTGCAAAACGATTAAATTCGGAATCAATATTGTTCACAATAATCAATTTTTTCCCGTTTCTTTGTGCAGCTCGTATAAGTGATTTTAAAGTTAAACTAATTTCTCCAACAATAACAATTACGTCAGCAATTTGAATTTCTTCAAAAGATTTTTCCGCCATAAATTGTGGAATAATTGTTGTAGTAAAATCATTAGAATACGATAATGAAGCGATTTCAGCACCGATATTTTCAGCAACTTGTTTGAGCATTAAAATTTCTTCATTTGTTACATCTGCAGAAACATAGATTTTTTTGCTCTCTGCTTTTGCGAGTTGTAATTTCAATTCTTGTTCAATTTCATTCCATTCAGCATCACCCCAAATATTTTCTTTTTTAAGAATTGGTGTATAAATCCTGCTTTCTTCATCGAAAATCTGCCAACCAAAACGTCCATTAAAACAAAGATTTCTATCATTGAAACCAACATTTTCAGGTGTTTCAATTTTGGTTATTCTTTTGCCAATAGCATTTACTTTGATTTTACAACCAACTCCACAATTTCCGCAGTTTTGCTCATAAGTATTTACGGTTGTAGGGTTTAATTTGTAGTTAGTATTCTTTTCTGAAAGAGCACCGACAGGACAAACTTCAATACATTTTCCACAAGATTCGCAGGTGGTATTCGTAAGACTTTCACCAAACTCTGGAGCAACAATACTGGTGAATCCGCGATACATATATCCAAGAACTCCAGGACCTTGAACTTCTGTACAGATTCTTACACAACGTCCACATTTGATACATTTGTTTTCGTCTCTCAGAATGAAAGGATGAGTATGATCAATTGGATGCTGATTTTTTTCTCCGGAAAACAATGCGACTTCGACATCATATTCGGTTCCATATTGCCTTAAAGCACAAGATTCATTTTTTTGGCATCCACATTCAAGACATCTTTCTGCTTCATTTCTCGCCTCATTTTCTTCAAAACCGGTTTCAACTTCCTCAAAATTTGAGTTTCTAATATTGACGTCAAGTTCATTCATTTTTATGCGAGCAATTTTTTCATATTGTTCATATTCTTTGGGATCAACATCTTTAAGATTCTTTTCTTTTTTAGAATCAAAATCTGATTTAATCGGTTCAATTGGTAAACCGTTCAAATAACGGTCAATCATTTCTGCGGCAATTCGAGCATCTGCAATAGCTTCGATAGCAGTAGCAGGACCTCTTCTGAAATCACCGCCTGCAAAGACATTACCAAGACCGGTGTACATCGTATTTTCGTCAGCTTGTGAAGTTGCTTTTTTTGAAAGAGGAAGTTCTTTTCCATCGATATAATTGTTTTCATTCTTAAGAAATTCTACCTCAGGAATTTGTGAAATTGCCGGAATTACACAATCAAAAGTTTCAGTAAAAAATTCTCCAGTTGGCATTGGTCGTCTTCTTCCGCTTGCATCCGGTTCTCCGAGCTCCATTTTCTCAAATTTAATTTCTCCAAGTTTTCCATTTTTTTCAATAAAAGCAACAGGATTAGTAAGCATATAGAAATGGATTCCTTCTTCTTTAGAAGCTTCTATTTCAAAATCTTCTGCCGGCATTTCTTGTACAGTTCTTCGATAAACAATTGTGACATCTGCTCCAAGTCTTTTGCTTGTTCTCGCACAATCAACAGCTGTATTTCCTCCACCAATAATGGCTACTTTTTTCCCAATATCTTGTTTTTTCCCGAGTGCAAGGTCTCTGAGAAAATCCACTCCAAGAATCACACCATCAATATTACTTCCTTCAACCCACATTGGAACAGCATTTGATGCTCCAATTGCAAGATAAACAGCATCATAATCATTGCAAATGTTTTTTAAAACTAAATCTTTTCCAATTGTTTTATTGTAGTGAATTTTCATTCCATTGGCACACATTAAAGCAATTTCTTTGTCAAGAATAGCTTTTGGAAGTCTGTATTCAGGTATTCCATACCTTAGCCAACCGCCTGCTTTTGGTGCTGATTCAAAAACATCAACATCATATCCATTATTTGAAAGAAAAAAACCGCAGGAAAGTCCGGAAGGTCCACCACCGATAATGGCAATTTTTTTATTTTGTAATGGCTTTCTATCTGGAACAAAAGTCCAATCATCGTTCAGATCAAAATCGGCTGCATATCTTTTTAATTGGCGTATTGCGATAGGTTCATCTACAATAGAACGTCTGCATTCTTCTTCACAAAAAGCAGGACAAACACGTCCAATAGAAAGTGGCATTGGAAGAGTTTCTTTAATGATTTTTACAGCTTCATGATGTTGTCCATTGGCAATTAGTGCAACATAAGATTGAATATCAACATTATTTGGACAGGCAATTTTACAAGGAGCTTCACAATCAGCGTAATGGTCAGAAAGTAGAAGTTCGAGAGCCATTTTTCTGGCACTAAATATTTCTTTAGAATCAGTGGTAACTTCCATTCCATTGAGAACTTCTGTTCCACAGGCAGTTACAAATCCTCGTCTTCCTTTAACTTCAACAGCACAAACCCAGCAAGAACCAAATGGATTCAATTCTTTATCGTGGCATAAAGTAGGAATGTTTATACCATTTTCTTCAGCAACTTCGAGAATAGTTTGTCCATTTTTTGCAAATACTTCTTTATTATTTAATTTAAGTTTAACCATGTTTTGACCTCATTAACCTTTAGTGATAGCGTTAAATTTACAAGCATCATAACAAGCACCACATTTTATACAAGCCTCTTGATCGATAATGTGTACTTGTTTTCTTTCGCCGGAAATGGCATTTACCGGACATTTCATTGCACATACAGTACAGCCAATACAATTATCAGGATTTATTTCATATTTCAATAACTCTGTACAAACTCCGGCTGGACATTTTTTATCTCTGATATGGGCAATGTATTCATCTTTGAAATATTTAAGAGTAGTTAAAACCGGATTTGGAGCTGTTTGACCTAAACCACAAAGTGAAGTGGTTTTTATTTTCTCTGCAAGATCATACAGTTTATCAATATCTTCCATTACTCCTTTACCTTTTGTAATTCTTTCAAGGATTTCCAGCATCCGTTTGGTTCCAACTCGGCAGAAAGTGCATTTTCCACAGGATTCATTTTGAGTAAAGTTTAAGAAAAATTTTGCAACATCAACCATGCACGTAGATTCGTCCATTATTACCATTCCACCGGAGCCCATAATTGCTCCTGTTTTATTTATGGAATCATAATCAATAATTGTATCTAATAAAGAAGCCGGAACACATCCACCGGAAGGTCCACCAAGCTGAACACCTTTAAATGGTTTTTCCGTTTTCATTCCACCACCAACTCCATAAATTACTTCATGCAAAGTTGTTCCCATCGGTACTTCAACCAATCCGCTGTTTTTTATTTTTCCTGCAAGAGCAAAAACTTTAGTCCCGCTACTTTTTTCAGTTCCATAACTTGCATATTTTTTTGCACCGTTTAAAATAATCCATGCAATATTAGCAAAAGTTTCTACATTGTTTATATTTGTTGGTTTTCCCCAAAGACCGGATTGAGCTGGAAATGGTGGGCGAATATTTGGCATTCCTCTTTTCCCTTCAATTGATGCCATGAGAGCTGTCTCTTCACCACAAACAAAAGCACCGGCTCCTTCTTTTACATGTAAAAGAAAATTGAAATTTGTTCCCAAAACATTGTTTCCGATAAATCCTTTTTTTTCTGCAGCTTTAATAGCTATTAAAAGATGTTTGATTGCAAGTGGATATTCAGCTCGACAATAAATATATCCTTCATCAGCTCCAATTGCATAAGCACCAATTGCCATTCCTTCGATAATACTATGCGGATCTCCTTCTAATACTGATCGATCCATGAAAGCACCCGGATCGCCTTCATCTGCGTTACAAACAATGTATTTTTTATCACTTTTTGAATTAAATGCAAATTGCCATTTTAGACCTGTTGGAAAACCTGCACCGCCTCGACCTCGTAAGCCGGATTGTTTTATTTCATCAATAATTTCTTCTCTTGACATTTCATTAAGAACTTTTTTCAAAGATTTATATCCATCTCTTTCAATATATTCTTCGATAGATTCTGGATCAATTATTCCACAATTTCTAAGTACAATTCTATTTTGCTTTTTGAGATTCTCATTGAAAGGTGCATTAGACTTGCTTGCTAGAATCGCATTATCAAAAGTAGGTTTACCACTTTGATAATCTTTGATAATTTGAGATATATTTTCTGGTGAGACTTCACCATAAGTAATTGTTTCTGTAGTTTCTGATGAAAATTCTACCAATGGTTCAAGAAAACACATTCCGATACATGCTGTTTTTTCGAGTTTGGCATCAATAGATTGTTCAGTAAGAATTTTCTCTATTTTTTCATAAACTTCTGTTGCACCGGCAGCTTTTCCACAGCTTGCCAATCCTACTTTAATAGTAAACTGACTCAAAGTCTCCTCCTTTTGGATTAATTAGATTAAAGAACGGTGAATATTTAATTGTATTTTTTTAAGATATTTGCAATAGAATCAGCAGTTAGTTTTCCGTAAGTATCATCATTAATCATTATTACAGGAGCAAGACTACAACAACCAAGACAAGAAACTTCCATCACTGTAAATAATCCATCAGCGGTTGAATCTTCTTCTTTTTCTAAACCTAAATTTTCATGCACAGAATTAATGATTGAATTAGCATCTGAAACATGACAGGCTGTCCCTTTACAGATTCGGATAACATGCTTGCCTTGCGGTTTAAGACGGAACATTGTATAAAATGTAGCTACACCATAAATTTCGGCTAATTTTATACCAGTTTTTTCAGCGACATATCGCATAGAATCATTTGATAAATATCCTTCAATTTCTTGAATTTCTTGTAATAAAGGAATTAAAGCTCCTTTTTTCCCACCAAATTTTGTGATAAGTGTATCTACAGCAGTTTTGTTTTGTAGCATTATTGGATTATTCTCCTTCTTTTTTTGTGAAAATTAAAATCATTTACTAAATACATCTCTATAAACTTTTCTTTAAAAAATCTCTTGATTTCGTCAATGATTTTTTCTTGAGTATCTAAAAAAAGATAAGCAAGCTAATAGTTATTAGTGTTGGAACAAAAAAGATAAAAGCTACTGATTGTACT
>JAOZMQ010000198.1 GCA_029934195.1 Candidatus Cloacimonadota bacterium
AAAGGATGATATAAATGAATAAAACCGAATTAATAAAACTAATTGATTTAGGAGAAACAAGCCGAGTTCAGTTCAAAGAAAAAATTTCTTCACCTGATAAATTGACTGCCGAGATGGTCGCTTTTTCAAACTCAAAAGGCGGACTTATTATTATTGGAGTTAAGGATAAAACTTCAAAAATTGTCGGTTTATCTCCTGATGAAATTAGAAAAATAAGCAGTCTTGCCGGAAATATTGCAACAAATAAAATATATTCACCCATTTTTATTGAAACTGAAGCTATTTCAGTTAATGTTTTGGAAAAAGATTTATTAGTTCTAATTATTGAAGTAAAAGAAGGTATAAATAAACCACATAAAGATAAAAATGGTGTAATCTGGGTGAAGCAAGGTGCAGACAAACGAAAAGTGACAGATAATAATGAAATTCTTAGATTGTTCAATCAAGGCGGAAACTTATTACCAGATGAGATGCCTGTAAAATTCAGTAATTATAATGAAGTTAATAAAGATTCATTTAATAAATATTTTGAAAAGAAAATAGGATATTCTTTTGAAGAATCTGAAATAAATCTTGAAAAGGCTTTAAAAAATATGGCAATTCTAAGAGATGATAATTTAACTCTTGCCGGTCTTTTGTTTTTTGCAAAAGATCCTCAAAAATATAAACCTGTATTCTGTGTTAAAGCTGTTTCATATTTCGGAAATGATTTAAGTGGAGATAAATACCGAGATAGTCGTAACATTGAAGGAACTATTCCAGAAATGTTTAAGGAAACAATGAGTTTTCTTTCTGCGAATTTGAGACATATTCAGAAGGATAAAAATTTTAATTCTCTTGGAGATTTGGAAGTCTCTAAAATTGCATTAGAAGAGATTATTCAAAATGCTTTAGTTCATAGAGATTATTTAATCTCAAGCTCAATAAAAGTTTTTATCTTTGATAACAGAATAGAAATACTTAGCCCCGGAAAATTACCAAACAGCTTAACAATTGATCAAATTAAATATGGAACATCAATAGCCAGAAATCAAATTCTTGCCGGATTTTGTTCTTATACAATGAAATATCGTGGAATTGGAAGTGGAATAAGCAGAGCAATCAAAGAGCAGCCGAATATTGAAATTATTAATGATATTGAAAGAGAAGAATTTAAAGTAATTATAAGAAGAAAATCTTATATTATCCCTGTAATTAATGAGAATGGGGGAATAAATGGGGGAATAAAAGAGGAGATAAATGAGGGAGTAAAATCTTTAATTGAAATGATCGCAAAATATCCGGGAGCAAATTTACGAAGATTATCAGAAAAATTAGACAATCGCTCTACAAGGACAATTGAAAAACAGATAAAAAAAGCAAAAGACAAAAATCTAATAGAGCATCGAGGAAGTAATAAAACTGGTGGGTATTGGATAATTTTTGAAAAATGAATTTTATTCAAAACAGAAAAGGTAAATAATAATGGAAAAAATAAAACAGCATTTGTCTAATAAATTCAAAGAATATAGAATCGTTTTTTGGTATGATAATAATGCCGAAATGAAAGATGTTTTTGAAGAAATCCAAATAGACGAAGTAATTAAGATTGAAATAAATAACAATGAATTCAGCATAAAATATAGAGTTATGAGGGAAGAGACAAATCAAAAATTTTTGATTTATTCCGAATCTTTACAACCTACCGATGAAGAAAATTGGCTTTTGGATCTGAATATAGCTTTTCATCTTTTTTCAGCCGATAAAACATCTTTAATTCTTCAGGATATTGGTTTAGACTCAGGTTTCAGAGAGCTTATTACTTCACATTCTGATTTTTTCAAGAGTAAAAGCAGAACAGATTTTTTTAGCAATATTATCAATAAAGATGATAGCGAAAATGAACTAAAAATGAAAATGCTGATTACACTGATTCGCTCGGAAAACGATATTGAAAAAGTCTTGTTTCATTTGTTTAATGAATATGCAAACGGAAATGATTCAAAATTTACAAGTATTACAAAGTTTGGTTTTAATGATTTTTTCTGGAATAGAATCAATACAGATTATGCATATTTCAGTGAAACCCCATCTCTCAAGGACTTATTTCTCAACCTTTCTGAGAATTATTTTTCAGGAAAACTCGGGAAATATATTTTAAACAGAAATGCTTTGATTTTTGTTAGTCGTTGGATGGATAGTTCAAAATTCAAAAAGGACTTTATTTCAATTTCTTCAGATATTTCCCAAGAGATTAATATCAAAGAAAAAATCGAAAGTATGCCTTTGTCAGAGCTTCTTAAAACAGATATTTATATTGAAGTAGAACAAAATATCATTTCTAAACTTATCAATGGGATTCTGACAGAATCTTTACCATTAAATGAAATTTCAGAAATTATAAAACAACGAAATAATGGATTCCGCTTCGAGCATTACAAAAATATATATTCATCTATTGAATTTGCTGTTCTGTTTCTGCTTTTTTTACAGGACCACACACTTGAATACAAATCTCTTAGAAATGGATTTGAGCAATATATAAAACAAGACTACAAAGGAGATTTCTTTTATAGGAAATTTATTTATTATTCCGATAAAGCTGAATCTCTCAACGTTTTAAATAAACTAACTGAGCTTATTGAAAATAAATATACTAATGTTTTCCAGTTAGATATTTGCAATAAATGGCAAAATGTATCGGAAATTTTAGATGATGTGTTTACTATGAATCATCAGAATAACTTTTTTAACAGCTATATTAAACATAACCTTAACAGTAAGAAACTTTTTGTTATCATTTCAGATGGTCTTCGTTACGAATGTGCTGTTGAGTTAAATAATCTGCTCCAAAAAGAAAATAGATACAGCTCTAAATTGGAAACTATGTTTGGAATGATGCCAAGTTTTACATCTCTTGGAATGGCATCATTACTTCCTCACCAAAAACTATCTTTTGATAATAATTCTGAAATTGCTTTTGTTGATAATATTTCTTCAGCAAGTGGAAATAGAGATAAAATCCTTAAAAATAATATTCCTGATTCCATTGCTTTAAAAGCAGATGATTTTTTAAATATGACCTCTCCGGAGTCGAGAGCAATAACAAAAAACAACAACCTTATTTATTTGTACCATAACGGAATTGATTCAACAGGTGATAATGCCAAAACAGAAAATAAGGTCTTTGACGCAGTTGAAGATGAATTTGAATATATTCGTAAATTGTTAAAAAAAATAACAAATGCTAATGGTAACAATGTAATAATTACATCCGATCACGGTTTTTTATACCAAAGAAAAAGTTTAGATCCTTCTTTTTATTGTGATTTCGATGATTCAAACATATCAAAAAATTATGGAGAAGTTTATAAATTTAATAGAAGATTTATTCTTGGTAAAAACCTAACAGAAACTGAAAGCACAGTCAAAGTAAGTACTAATAATTTCGGAATTTCAGACGGAACAGAAACTTTAATTCCAAAATCTCTTAAAAGATTCAGAAAACACGGTAGCGGAGTTCAATTTGTTCACGGTGGAGCTTCTCTTCAAGAAATAGTTATTCCTGTAATTAAATTCAATAAAAAAAGAGAAAGTGATGTTTCTTTTGTTGATGTTCAGGTAATTAAAAACATCAATAGAATAACTTCTAATCAAACATACATTTCATTATTTCAGACAGAAGTAGTAACCGCAAAAAAAGCTATGCAAAATATAAAGATGGGGTTCTATACTCAAGAAAATAAGTTAATATCGAATGAGATAACCTTTTCATTTGATTCCAAAAAAGTGGAAGCTCACGAGAGAACTGAAAAAATTCTATTTATTTTTAAAAGTGAAGCTAGTACATACAATGGAGAGACAGTATATCTTAAAATGAAAACCAACATAAAAGATACAAACAGTTTCAATGAATATAAAAAAGAAGCATATACTATGAATATTTCATTCACTGATGAATTTGATAGTTTCTAAATTGTGAGGATAATATGGATTTAAATGTTAAATTGAACGAATATTTTGCAGGTAAAGTTGTAAGAAAAGATTTTACAAAACTGATCAGAGAGGGTGCGAATGTTCCTGTTTTTGTTTTAGAATATCTTCTTGGAATGTATTGCTCTTCAATGGATGAAACTTCCATTACTGAAGGTTTGGATAAAGTAAAAAAAATACTAAAAGATAATTATGTAAGACCTGATGAAGCCGAGAAAGTTAAATCAATAATAAGAGAAAAGGGATTATATAAAATTATTGATAAAGCAGAGGTTAAACTAAATATTAAGAAAGATGTTTATGAACTTCGTCTGTCCAATCTTGGCGTTTCAAATATCGAGATTAGCTCTAACTATGTAAAAAAATACGAAAAGCTACTATCTGGTGGAATTTGGTGTCTAATTACTTTAGAATACCTGTTTGATGAAAATTCCAAGCAATCATCTCCTTTTATAGTTGCAAATCTGAAACCTATCCAAATGCCAAATATGAATATGACAGAATTCTATGAAGGTAGAAATCACTTTTCGGTAGATGAATGGATTGATATTATTCTCAGGAGTATAGGAATGGAGCCTACAAATTTAGATGATAACGCAAAATTTCATTTAATAGCTCGAATGATTCCCTTTGTGGAAAACAATTATAATATCTGTGAGCTTGGACCTCGAGGAACGGGCAAGTCTTATGTTTATGATGAAATATCTCCAAATTCAATTCTGATATCAGGTGGACAAACAACTGTAGCAAACCTTTTTTATAATATGGGTCGCAGAGCAATTGGGCTTGTCGGATTATGGGATATTGTAGCTTTTGATGAAGTTGGTGGAATTAAATTTAAAGATAAAGATGGTATTCAGATTATGAAAGGTTTTATGGCTAATGGATCATTTGCAAGAGGAAGAGAACATTTTAATGCAAATGCTTCAATGGTTTTTATCGGTAATATTAACGGATCAATTGAGAATCTGGTAAAGACATCACATCTTTTAAACCCTTTTCCTAAAGAAATGATTGATACAGCTTTTTTTGATAGATTTCATCATTATTTACCAGGATGGGAAATTCCCAAAATGAGACCAGAGTTTTTTACTGATCAATATGGTTTCATCAGTGATTATTTGGCTGAATGGATGCGAGAATTACGAAAATCTACATTTGCAGATGCTATCTCAAAATACTTCAAATTGGGAAAAGATTTGAATCAAAGAGATACTATTGCTGTTAAAAAGACGGTGAGTGGATTATTGAAACTGCTTTTTCCAAATGGAATCTATGCAAAAGAAGATGTAAAAAAATGCCTTGAATATGCTCTTTGCGGACGGAGAAGAATAAAAGAACAATTAAAGAAAATCGGTGGAATGGAATTTTATGATGTTCATTTCAGTTATATTGATCTTGAAAACAATGAAGAAATTTATGTTAGTGTTCCTGAAAGTGGAGGGAAAGCTCTCATTCCTGAAGGTGAACTTAATCCAGGTTCTTTATATGCTGTGGCTGGAAATTCAAATTCCGGACATAAAGGATTAATTAGATTAGATTTACAGAGAATGCCTGGCAGTGGAAAATTTTCGCATACAGGTTTTGGGAAAGGTAACACTGTAAAAGAAGAAATCAAAGAAGCTGTGAATTTTTTCCGAGCTAATCTTTCATCGCTTCAACAAAATCTCAAATATACAGAATTTGATTTTCATCTCAAATTAACCGATTTAAATGGAATCAATAATTTAAAAGATATTGAACTCTCTGTTTTTATCTCATTAGTTTCAAGTTCACTTGAAAGATCTGTTTTACCTCAAACAGTTATACTTGGTTCAATGAGTATCGGAGGGTCTGTTATAGGGACTCAAAACTTAGGTGATGCTCTCCAAATCGCACACGACAGTGGTGCTAAGAAAATTCTATTACCTGCAAGTGATATGGCACAAATCAGTTCAGTTCCTCCCGATTTATTTACTAAATTTAGTTTAATTATTTATAGCGATCCAGTAAATGCAGTTTTCAAAGCATTAGGGGTTGAGTAGGTGGTTTTT
>JAOZMQ010000199.1 GCA_029934195.1 Candidatus Cloacimonadota bacterium
CAAATTCAATTCTTCTTCTTACCTTTGCGTTCTTCCCTTTGCGTCTTTGCGATAATTCCTTTTCTTTAATCTCTGCCATAATAATGAATTGATTAATCGAAGCTACTTTCTATTTTAAAATCCTTGATGTCTATATTTTGATTTAAGAAAATTGTTAACAAGAAACATTATAGTAATTTTATTATTTACTGGTATAAAATATGCTTTATTGTGTAAAATATAAAAAAATATGGAGGAATTATGAAAAAGATGTTAAGTCTTTTGATTGTAATGGTACTAATTTCAGGTTTATTTGCTGAAAACATTCGTATCAACAATCAGAATAATGAAGTAAAGGTTCTTTCTTCAACGGAAGAACAAGTTGTGTTAGAATTTACAGCAGGTAATTTTGATAAAAATACTGTTGTTATTAATTCAGAAATTTACAATTTTGTAAACCTTAAAGGTGAGTCGAAAATCTATGAAAAAGGGAATCCATCTTTACCAAAAGCTGTAAGAAGTATAGTTATTGGTGATGATGCGAAAATTGAGTTCGATGTAGTAGAAAGCAATTATGTTGAGTATCAAATGAATATTGCTCCTTCCAAGGGAATGCTTTCTCGTGAAATTGATCCGGCTACAATTCCTTATGAATTTTCAAAAGCATATCAAACAGATAATTTCTTTCCGGGAAATCTTGTCTCTTCAAATGATCCTTATATTATGAGAGACGTAAGAGGAATCGCTGTTACAATTAATCCTTTTCAGTATAATCCGGTGACAAAAACTTTACGTGTTTATACTCATATCGTTGTTGAAGCAAATAACGTTGGCGTTGACAATATTAACGTCAAAACAAGAAACAATAACACTTATAACAAATACTTTTCAGATTTGTATAATTCTCATTTTATTAATTTTGGTATGAATAATAGATATGATTCAGTTGATGAACACGGTCGAATCATTGTTATTTGCTATGCAGGTTTCATGGATGCAATGTCTCCTTATGTAGAATGGAAAAATCAAAAAGGTATTAGAACAGAAATTTATGATGTAACTAATATTGGAAATACAGCAAACTCAATTAAATCTTTTATCCAATCAGAATATAATGCTAATGATGATTTAACATTTGTTCAACTTATTGGTGATATTAATCAGATTGCTTCTTTCACTTCCGGTGGCGGAGCTTCTGATCCTAAATATGCTCTTCTTGAAGGAAATGATAGTTATCCTGATTTATTTGTAGGTAGATTTTCTGCTGAAAACATAGCACAGGTAGAAACACAAGTAGAAAGAACTGTCCATTATGAAAAAGAAATCGTTGATGGAGAATGGTTATCAAAAGGTTTTGGCATAGCTTCTGCACAAGGTGCTGGTTCAGGTCATAATGGAGAAGCTGATTATGTTCATATTGGCTATATTAGAGATGATCTTCTTGCTTATGGATATTCAGAAGTAGATGAAATTTATGATACTAATGGCGGAAATGCAACTCAAGTAGCTAATGCTATAAACGAAGGTCGTGGAATTGGAAATTATTGTGGACATGGCTCAAATACTTCTTGGGCTTCAACAGGTTTTTCAAACAATCATGTTAACCAATTAACTAATGATTATATGCTACCATATATTAACTCTATTGCTTGTGTAAACGGAAATTTTGCCGGAATTACCTGTTTTGCTGAAGCTTGGTTGAGAGCAACAAATAATACAACAGGTGCTCCAACAGGTGCTGTTGCGATGTATGCTTCTTCTATTAATCAATCTTGGGCACCACCAATGGAAGCTCAAGATGAATATGTAGATTTACTTATTGCAGAAGAAAAAAATAGCATTGGTGGTTTATATTATAATGGTGCATGTTTGATGCTTGATGTTTTCAATGCTGTTGATATGTACGAAACTTGGCATATTTTTGGTGACGCTTCATTACAAGTAAGAACAAAAGTTCCGGAAATTATCATTGCCAATCATCTTCCAACAATGTTACTTGGTATGGATACTTTTGATGTTTCAACCGGCTTTGAAGATGCATTGGTTTGCTTAACTTATAACGGAGAAATTTTAGGATCAGGCTATACTGATGCTTCTGGAAATATTTCTCTTTCACTCGAAAACGTCCCAAACAATCCTTCAGATTTAACTCTTACAATTACAGGATACAATAAAGTTGCAAATATTTCTACAATACAACTTCTTCCTGCTAATGGTGCTTATATTGTTACATTAGATTCAGAAATTGATGACTCTCAAGGTAACAATAATGGCAACGCTGATTACGGTGAATTAATAGGACTTTCTTTAGAAATGCAAAATGTTGGTACAGATCCTACAAATAATTTAATGGTAACGATCAGTACAACAGACGAATATATTACTATTACAGATGATTCAGAAGCTTATGGTATTGTTGATCCAGACCAAATAATTTCTATTACAAATGGATTTGAATTCCAAGTTGAAGACCTCGTTCCTGATGGACACGTTGCTATTATTACAGTTGTAGCAAATGATGGGACAAATGAATGGACATCTCAAATTTCAGGACCACTTCATGCTCCTGTTCTTGAATTTGTTGCTGTAGAAGTTAACGATGCTTCTGGTAATAATAATGGAAAACTTGATCCAGGTGAAACAGTTTTAATGGAAGTTGAAATTACAAATAGCGGTTCAAGTGATGCTTTTGATGTTAATGGTTTCTTAAATTCAACTTCGCAATATATTGATGTTACGAGTGATGAAGATTTATTTGGTGATATTGCAAGTGGTAATAATGGTTTTGCTACATTTGAAATAGCTGTTGATATTAATACTCCAGCTGGTCATATCGCAGATTTCCTCGTTCAATTTGAAGCTGAAAATGGAACATCAGGATCGGGAGAATTTAATCAAGTTGTTGGTCAAATCCCTGTAATTATTGTGGATTTTGATGAAAATAATAACTCAGCTCCTGCAATTGAAAATGCTCTAACTGCTATTGGTATTCCAAGCGAATATGCTACAAGCTTACCGGCAGATTTGAATCTCTATTCTTCAATTTTTGTTTGTCTCGGAATTTATAGTGACAATCATGTTTTAACAGATGCAGAAGGTTCATCTCTATCAGATTATCTTAATAATGGCGGAAATCTTTATATGGAAGGTGGAGACACATGGTATTATGATAATCAAACTGCTGTCCATGAAATGTTTGGATTGAATGGAACTACAGATGGTTCAAGCGATCTCGGAACAGTGAATGGATTAGCAGGTACATTTACAGAAGGTATGAGTTTTAACTATTCTGGTGACAATGCATGGATTGACCATTTAGAAGCTACTACTGGCGAAATGATTCTTGAAAATCAAAACCCAAATTATGGTTGTATGATTTCTAATGATGGCGGAAATTACAAAACAATTGGTGCATCATTAGAATTTGGCGGTCTTGATGATGGAAATACTCCATCAACTAAGACTGAATTAATGGCTGGAATGATGGAATTATTCGGATTATTCGTTAGTGATAATCCACATATTGAAGTTTCTACAACAGAAATAAATGAAGAATTATTCCCAAATCAAACAAGTGTTCAATCTCTTACAATTGAAAATACTGGTGGTGGAGACCTTGTTTTCACTATTGAAATTTCAGATTCTGATGTTGTTGTAGCTTATTCTAATGTTGAAAATCAAACAAGAAATGCTATTAGCAAAGAAAAAACTGTAAATTATAGAACAGAATGGCTTTCTGCTGACATTCTTTCCGGAACAATAGCTCCGGGAGAATCAATGGATATTAACTTTGAATTTGACACTACAGATATGATCGCTGGTGATTATTCAGCAGATATAAATATTTCAAGTAATGACACATTCAATCCAATAGTACTTATTGAAGCTAACTTAGAAGTTCTTCAACCCCAATTGGCAGAAATTACTTTGTCAGATGTGACTGCCGGTATTGGTGAAGATATTACCATAAGTGTAAATACTTCCGAACTTATTGAAGATGATAATATTATCGCTTACCAATTTGAAATGATGTTTGATGATACAATTATTGAGTATCTTGGATATTCAATAGATGGAACAATTGCCGAAGGTGGAATGGTAGCCATTCAAGCACCTGCAAATAATCAAATCAATGTTGGTTATATGACTATAACTCCAATTGTTGGTGAAGGTAGTATAATTGACCTTCAATTCCATACTCTTGCTACTGGCGTAACACAACTCGTAGTAGAAGATTTCCTTTTTAATACTACTCAAATTACTGGAATCTATGGTGGTTTAATTGTTGTGACCGGTGGTTATACTTATGGTGATGTTGACGCAAATGGAACAGTTCAAGCTTTTGATGCTTCCCTAACTCTTCAAAATGCTGTAGGATTAATTTCTTTTACTCCAGAACAATCTACAATTGCTGATGTTGATGGAAATGAATTGATTCAAGCTTATGACGCATCATTAATTCTTCAATATGCAGTTGGCTTAATTACAATTTTCCCTGTCGAAGAAGCTCGTTCAATCATAGCTCCGGTTGCGGATGTAACTGTTAGCGTTGAAAATAGCGAATTAGTTTTCTCTACAAAAGGAAATCTATTTGGTTTTGAAGTATCAGTTGATGAAGCTCTTACTTTGGATATTCCAACTACTGATATGCTTTTAGAAATGAATGAAAATACAATTGCTGTTGCTTCTGCTGAAGCTGTAAGTGGTGAATTTCTAAGAATTCCTTTCTCAATGGAAAAAGAAATTGATGCGAAATTGAATCTTGTAATAAATACTGAAATTAAAGAAGAAATAATTGCTTATAATATTCTTGCAGGTGATGTTGTTAGCTTTAATCAGGTTCTTGGAAATTATCCAAACCCATTTAATCCGACTACAAGTATTCAATTGTTACTTAAAGAAGATACTGATGTAACAATTAGTATCTATAATGTGAAAGGTTCTCTTGTGAAAAATCTTCAACAAGGTCTTCTAAATTCCGGTCTTAATTCTATTCAATGGAATGGTCTTGATAATAATAATAACAAAGTTGGTTCAGGTGTTTATTTCTATCAAGTTCAAATGGGAAATGAAATAGTTAATGACAAAATGTTGTTGCTAAAATAAATTTAAAACTTGAATAAAAATCAATAACCTTAATTATAAAAGACTGAGTTGTAATATCTTCTCAGTCTTTTTTTAAGCTTTCTTTTTATTGGATGATGATAAGAAATTTATTTTTTTTGTAGAATCTCAAAAATATCTTTACAAACATATCTTTATGTTGACATTTATTTTCTCTTATTTTATTCGGACTAAAATAATTGGAATCTGAATATAGAATCATTATATCATACATATAGATTAATGGTTTTATCTTGTATGGATTAAGGAATTTGAACGACTACATTAATGATGGAACAAATTATGCTTTTATTCATAGTTTGTAAGAGACTGAATGTATTTTGAAAAGAAGCAATGGTTTTTTAGGAATATTTCTTATAGAATCATTTTTTGGTGTGATTGTTTTTATTTAATCAAATTTTGAAAAATATGGCTTTTGCCAATGAAGTTTAATGTCGGATTAATTGCGAATGTTTATAGTAAAATGTCGAAAAAAAAACACCTGTCACAATTGATAGGATATTTATAGAAACAAAAAAATATAAAAATATTAAGTAATAAAATGGATAAGGAGTTAAAATAAGTATAAATTGGTATCTTTGTTTTGAATTAAAATTTATTTGTTTTTACTTTTTATATTCAATTACAAAAGAACTACTTTTACAATTTTAATTTCTCATCAGCTATTACTTAAAAAAAATGTAAGGAGTAGAAAATGAGAAAATTCATTATTTTACCGTTGCTTATGCTTCTCTCTATAGGGATGCTTTTTGCACAATTAGAAAATGCTGAAATTGCAATTTCTGAATATCAAGTAAATCCGGGTGAAACATTCACTATTGCGATTGAAACTTCAGAATTATTGGAAGAATGGGCTGTAACAGCTTATCAATTCGATTTAATCTTTG
>JAOZMQ010000200.1 GCA_029934195.1 Candidatus Cloacimonadota bacterium
AACGCATTGGACTACAAAAATATAGTTTCTATGAAGCTAAGAAATAAATAACTTCTAATCTATGTTCTTCGCATAATTTAATGGATCAGTAATTGAAACCAGCTTTTAATAGATAGATCATATCAATATAATTATTGTATAATCGCCTATTTTATTCATCATTCAAAGTTGTCTATTTTATTTTCAATTTGCTTTATGAAATCTTTTTCAACTTGAGTAATGCTATTTTTAATTTTTTCTTTATACTTGTTATATTCGGAATGTGTTTTCTCAGAAAATAATCGTTCATTGCAGAACCTTTTATCAAATACTCTTTGAGAAGTGCTGCTGCCCATTTACGAAAATGAACTCCTCTATGAGATTTTACACTGTAATCTACTGAAATTATTACATCAAGGTTGTAGAAATTTGTGAGTTTATACCAAATTGCTATCAATTCTACTAAAATTCAGAAAAACTTATTATATTTATTTCTTTTTCAGCTTCATAGAAGCGACATCTTTGTAGTCCAATGCGTTAGCGTTGGGTAAAGAAAAAAGAGAATCAAGCTACAGAGTAGCGACAAAGAGAGAAAATTTAATCTTCTGATAGGTAAAACTAAAGATGGTTTATCTTTTGCATGATTTCAAGCTTGACTTAACACTAAAAGAATTTTTTTGAGGTATCAATGCAAACAATAAATACTTATAAAGCAATGAAAAAGAAAGGCGAAAAAATCGCAATGATTACAGCTTACGATTATCCTTCCGGGAAATTTGTGGAGGAAGCTCAAGTTGATATTATTCTAATCGGAGATTCTCTTGGAATGGTTGTTCTTGGTTATGAAGATACACTTCAAGTCTCTGTTGAAGATATTATTCATCATTGTAAAGCAACTAGAAGAGGTGCAAAAAATACTTTTATTGTTGCTGATATGCCATTTATGAGCTATCATCTTTCTTTAGAAGAAACAAAAAGAAATGCTGCACGTTTAATAATTGAAGGAAATGCGAATGCTGTTAAATTGGAAGGAGGAAGCTCAAGCAGAATTGAAGCAATTAAAGCAATTGTTGATTGTGAAATTCCAGTTATAGCTCATCTTGGATTAACCCCACAATCAGTTCTTCAAATGGGTGGTTATAAAATTCAAGGTAAAAGAGAAAGTAATTATATTAAAATTCTTGAACAGGCAAAATCTATTGAAAAAGCCGGTGCTTTTATGTTAGTTCTCGAAGGTATTCCTGAAAAACTGGGAAAAGAGATTTCGGAGACATTATTGATTCCTACTATTGGAATTGGTGCTGGAAGATTTACAGATGGACAAGTTCTTGTTTATCATGATCTTCTTGGTATGTTTGATGAACCTCCAAAATTTGTAAAAGTCTATAGAAAAATGAATAAAGAAATTATCGATAATGTAAAAACGTATGTTAATGAAGTGAAAAGTAATAAATTCCCTACAAAACAGCATGTCTATTTTGTACATGAAAAATAAAAAAAATTGAGGATTATTATGACAAATAACACAGAAGGAATAAAAGAAATGAGTGCTGAAGATCAATTTACAGCAATAGAAAACATCAAAGTCAGAATGGAAAATGATTTTGTATCTCTCGGACAACTTTTATCAATGATTAAAAGAACAAAAGCTTTTAAATTAAAACACTATAAAACTTTCAAAGAATTTGTCGAAGATGAGTTTAATATGAGTGGTTCATTTGCAGCTAAATTAATTAATACTTACGAACTTTACATCGAGGAACTTGAAATTGATGAACTTTCGGTAAAAACAATTGGCTTTGATAAACTTAATATGATAAAATCTTTTGTAAAAGATGCCGGTTATGAAGAAACTGAAAGCTGGATTAATAAGGCTCAAGAAATGAATACTGCTGATTTGAGAGAAGAAATTAAAGAACTTCGGGAAATTGAAAAAGAAAATAAAAAAAGTATGAAGGATATTTTAATCGAACAATATCGCGAAAGAATGGCTACATATTTTAATTGTGGTCAAAAAGAAATGAACTTCAAACTTGCTTTGTATTTTCAAGATATGGATTTAGAGGAAGTAAAAAAATCTGTAAAAATTCAACAGAGAAGATTCGAGGAAAATCAACAAAGAATGGAGGGTGATCAGTAAATAATTGTTAGCTTCTTGTTGCATTGAATTTTTGAATAATTGTAGAAATCAATTTTATCGAAATATATTGAATTTTCGTTATTCTAAAAATTTTATGCAAAAAAATACTCTTTTAAAGAAATTGGTTTTCCCATTTTTCTTTACACTTAAAATTAATAAGAGGTTGTTATGAAAAAATTAAAAATCCTTTGGGTGGACGATGAAGTTAAACTTCTAAAACCTTTTGTCATCTTCTTAGAAGATAAAGGTTATAGTGTTGATACAGTTTCAAATGGTGCTGATGCAATTGCTTCTGTAATAAATTATAAATACGATTTAGTTCTTCTTGATGAAATGATGCCCGGTCTTGATGGGCTTGCGACTTTGCAAGAAATCAAAAAAATTAACAGTTCACTTTCCGTAATTATGGTTACAAAAAGTGAAGAAGAAGGTTTAATGGAAAATGCTATTGCAGGTCAAATAGCTGATTATTTAATTAAACCTATTAATCCAAATCAGATAATTATGGCAATAAAGAAGATTTTTCAGGCAGATGAAATCCGCCAAAATCATATAGGTGAAGAATATGCAAGATTCTCTGCAAAAATCAATCAAAAATTATTTAGCAATCCGGATTGGAATGATTGGTTAAGAATCTATAAAGATATGTGTCGATGGGACATTACTATAGATGAAATGAATGATTCCGGACTTAGCCACATGCATTTTTTGGAAAAGAGAAATTGCAATTCTGAATTCAGTAATTATATTGAAAATAATTATGCGGAATGGATGGCTTCTGATAATCGTCCTATTTTATCTTTTGATGTTGCTTCCGAATTTGTAACTCCGGAAATTAATGAAAATAGTCCAGTATATTATATTGTACTTGATTGTATGAGATTAGACCAGTATAAAGCTATTGAGCCTTACATAAAAGAATTATTTGATGTTGATTTAAAATTATATTACTCAATTCTTCCTACTGCGACTCCTTATTCAAGAAATGCTCTTTTTAGTGGATTACTTCCGATTGATATTGCTCGAAATTATCCAGAATATTGGGTAGAATCCTCAGAAATGGATAGTAGTAGAAATAGAAATGAACATCAATTATTAGATGCACATCTCGAAGATTTGGGATATTTCTTGGAGCCAAGTTCAAAATATGTAAAGATTTTCAATATTGAAGAAGGCGGTTTTGTTATTAGGAAAATTGAATCATGGTCTCGTGAAAAACTCGTTGTTTTAGTGTATAATTTCCTTGATTTAGTTGCACATCATCGATCAAAAGATCAGATTTTACAAGAAACAATTCCAAACGAAGAAGCTTTAAGAGCTTTTACAAAACATTGGTTTATCCATTCTGCGTTTTATGAAGCTTTGAAGCACATTGCAAAACAAGGAGGAACTGTAATTTTAACAACAGATCACGGCTCAATTCGTTGTAATAGAGCAACTCAAGTGATTGGAGATAAAGATACCACAGTTACAGTTCGCTATAAAGAAGGAAAAAATCTCACTTGTAATACAAAACATGCTTTGTATTTAAAAGAGCCGGAAAAATTTGGTCTCCCTTCAAAAAATATGGTGGACAATTATATCTTCGCAAAAGATGACTACTATTTTGTCTATCCAAACGCTTATCATGCTTATCAAAAGCAATTTAATGGAACTTTTCAACACGGTGGAATTTCTATGGAAGAAATGATTCTGCCACTTGCAATTTGTAAAAGTAAGAAGAAAAAATAAATAGTTTACACTCCGTTTATTGCCTATAATTGCTTTAAACGGAGATTCTTTTTATTCATAATAAAAAAATGAAAAAAATTTCCATAACAACTTTTGGTTGTAAAATTAATCAATACGAATCTTCTTGCATTGTTGATGATTTTCAAATTAAAGGCTATGAAATAACAGATTCTAATGAGATTGCAGATGTCTATGTTATTAATACTTGTACAGTTACAAATAGAACAGATTATAAAAGCAGGAATGCAATTCGTAAAGCTTTAAAAGTAAAAGAGAACAATAAAAATATTAAAATAATTGTTACCGGCTGTTACTCACAAAGAAATGTAGAAGAAGTTAAGTCTCTTGGAAATATAGATTTAATTGTTGATAATAACCATAAGAATGAAATATTAAATTTTCTAAGTGGAAAGAAATCAAAATTTAATGATATTCTACAAGAGATCAATTTTTCAGAGCAAACAACAAGTAGAATGTTGGATCGGTCACGAGCTTACATAAAAATTCAAGATGGTTGTGATTTTTATTGTGCGTATTGTGCAATTCCTTATGCAAGAGGTCATTCACGAAGTCGATTGAAAGAAAATGTTCTAAAACAAATTTCAATGTTGGTTACACATGGATTTTTTGAGTTTGTTCTTGCTGGAATTAATTTAGGACTTTATGGAAAAGACCTTTATGCAGATTATTTTTTATGTGATTTGATTAAAGATATTGAAAAAATTGAAGGTGTGAGAATTATAAGATTAAGTTCTATTGAGCCTCAATTATTTACTGATGAGCTAATAAATCTTTTTTCACAAAGTAATATTATTGCTCCTCATTTTCATATTCCACTCCAGACCGGAAGCGATTTTTTACTCAAGAAAATGAATCGCAGATATTCTAAAAAACAATTCCAAAAATTATTGTTTAAATTGAAAAATGTAAGAAATGATGTTGCCATTGGAATTGATGTTATAGCCGGTTTACCCGGAGAAACAGAAATACTATTTCAAGAAGCTGTTGATTTTTTAGAATCTTTACCGATTACTTATATACATGGATTCAGCTATTCAAAAAGATTCGGAACAAAAGCAGCTGAAATGAAAAATCATGTTAACGGAACAATTATTAAAGAAAGAAATAAAATATTCCATCAAATTTCTTCAAGAAAATTAGAAGAGTTTAAAAACTATTTAATAGAAAAGAAATCACTCCTTTCTGGAATAATGGAAGATAAACAAGACAATCATTGGACTGCTCTTTCTGACCATTATGTTAGAATTTATTATAAAAATGAGAACAATTTAAAAAGGAAATTTATGAGATTTATTCCTGTAAAATCTTTTAAAGATGGTATTGAGGTTGTTCCAAGTGATTGAAGTAAAGAATCTTACGGTTGCATTCGGAGAGAAAACAATTTTAGAGAACATCTCTACTAAATTTATAAAAAATAAAATCACAGTCGTTGCAGGTCAAAGTGGTACCGGTAAAAGTGTATTAATGAAAACAATTGAAAGAATGATGAGTCCCAGTAGCGGAAAAGTTTTAATTGATGGAATTGACATTTTTTCTTTATCAAACAAAGATTTAAAAAAAATTAGAATGAAAATTTCAATGCTATTCCAAAGTAGTGCTTTATTGGATTCTTTAAATGTTTTTCAAAATGTAGCTTTACCAATTTTTGAACACACAAATAAAAATGAAAATGAGATTCTTAAAATTGTAAAAGAAAAATTAGAACTTGTTGGTCTTAAAGATATTTTGGAGAAAATGCCATCTGAACTTAGTGGCGGTATGCGAAAAAGAGTTGCACTTGCAAGAGCAATTGCTCTTGAACCTGAATGTATTATTTATGATGAACCAACAACTGGTCTTGACCCTCTAATTGCTCTTGAAATTGTAAAACTAATTTCAAAAATGCAAAAACATCTAAATATAACTTCTATTGTTATTACTCACGATTTAGATTGTATTGACAAAATTGCGGAAAATGTCGTTATGCTCAATAATGGAAAAATTTGTTTTGATGGCTTTTACAAAGATTTCAAAAATAGTGAAAACTCATTTATAAAGAAATTTCTTTTTCAGTATAGATATCTTTAGAATTAAGTATATGGGAACGTAAGCATCTTGCTTACCTCTTTTCCT
>JAOZMQ010000201.1 GCA_029934195.1 Candidatus Cloacimonadota bacterium
TAGTTTTTTTAATCATGAAGGACTGAAGATCATGAAGAAAAGATTAATAGAAAAATATTTATTCTCTATTTTTATATAAACAACATCTTTGTAACACAATGCTTTAGCATTGGACAAAAAAGAAAAAAAAGAAAACTAAAATATATCACTAATTTACATTAATACTAAGATGAGATTTTATTGGGAGAGTAGTTGGGATTTCATTGTAGGAAATTACCGGTAAATTTGGTATTGCAGGTTCTAAAAGTCTTCTTAAATAACTTCTTATTGAAGGAGAAACAATTACAACCGGTTGAAAACCTTGTCTATTCATCTCTTGAATCGCTTCTCTAAAATCTTGATATAAAGTTGCAACAATTGCAGGTGGTAAAGAAGCATTAACGTTTCTTTGTTTTGTTTGACCAACAATATCATTTATCATTCTTTCTAATTCAGCTCCGAGAGTAATTCCATAAACAGTTCCGTCTTCACCAACATATTTTTTGGCAATAGTTCTCGCAAGTGCAAATCTTACATATTCGGTTAATGTATCTACATCTCTTGTGATACCAGCATAATCGGCTAAGGTTTCTAAAATAGTCAGCATATCTCGAATAGGTACATTTTCTTTGAGAAGATTTTTTAGTACTTGCTCAATGTTTCCTAATGAAAGTAAATTTGGAACAAGTTCATTGACTACCGCTTCATTTTCTTTTTTAACATTGTCCAAAAGTTTTTGTACATTTTGACGCGTAATTATTTTATCAGCATTCGATTTAATAACTTCGGATAAATGAGTTGCAATCATCGCTGCCGGTTCAATAATTGTATATCCATGCATTTCAGCTATTTCTTTTTTATCTTCAGTTATCCATAAAGCAGGTAAACCGAAAGCAGGTTCTTGAGTTTTAATTCCTTTAATTGGTTTTTCGACTGAACCGGAATCAAGAGCTAAAAAATGATTAACAAGACATTCACCAACATTAATTTCTTCTCCACGAATTTTGATAATGTATTGATTTGGAACTAAAGAAATATTATCTCTGATTCTTATTGGTGGAACAAGTATTCCAATTTCAAGAGCAATTTGTTTTCTCAAACTGGACACTCGATCTAATAAATCTCCTTTTTGATTCTCATCGACAAGAGAAATAAGACTATATCCAATTTCAAGTTCAAGAGGATCAACTTGGAGATATTCAGTCATATCTTTTGGTTCTGTAGATTCTTCCGGCACAGCAACTTCGGCTTTTTCTTCTTCTAATAAAAGATCTTTATCTGATTTTTGAAGATAATAAGCAAATACAATCAATCCTACGCCTATTGGAATAAAGAAAAACCATGGCATTCCGGGAGCAAACCCAAAAAGCGTAACCACCGATCCGGCAACATACAATGCTTTTGGTTCACTGAATATTTGCGTTACAAGTTCTTGTCCAAGATTTGCTTTTGTACCTGCTCTTGTAACAATGATACCTGTAGAAGTTGAAATTAAAATTGCTGGAATTTGAGAAACAAGACCATCACCAACAGTTAAGATTGTGTAACGTTGCATTGCCTCCATAAAAGGCATTTTTAGCTGAACAACACCAATTACAATTCCGCCAAGAATATTTAAAACTGTAATAATCAAGCCAGCCATAGCATCTCCACTGACAAATTTTGCAGCACCATCCATAGAACCATAAAAATCTGCTTCTCTTCTAATTTTATCTCTTCGATAATTTGCTTCAATATCATCAATAACACCGTTGTTTAAATCTGCATCAATAGCCATTTGCCGACCGGGCATGGCATCAAGAGTGAAACGAGCAGCAACTTCCGCTACACGAGTTGCCCCTTTGGTAATTACTTTGAAATTAATAATAAACAAAATCATAAAGATAATAATACCAACTACATAATTTCCACCAATGATAAATTTTCCAAACACATTGATAATTCTACCTGCTTCTGCTTGACCAAGAATTAATCGAGTTGTTGCCACGTTTAATGAGAGTCTAAATAGAGTGACGACCAATAACATACCAGGAAAAACAGAAAAATCACTGGGACTTAATAAATAAATCGGAGCGATCAAAATGATGAAAGCTAATGAGAAATTGATAACTAACAAAAAATCTATAAATAAAGTTGGCAATGGGACAAGCATTACAATTAGAATCATTACGACTCCAATTCCAATAAATAAATCACTATTAATTCCAATTGCCTCTATTAAAGGATTATTTTTTTTTTCAGGCATTTTTACATCTTCCTATTTTTTAATTTATAGATTTCCGCCAAAATTTCGGCTACAGCTCCATAGAGTTCAACACTAATTTCTTGACCAAGTTCAGTGGTTTTATACAATAATCTTGCTAAAGGTTTATCTTCAAAAATCGGGATATTATGTTCTCTCGCAATTCTTTTGATTTCTTCAGCAATCAATCTTTTCCCTTTTGCAACAACAATTGGAGCAGATTCTCCTTTAGAATCATAACTCAAAGCTACTGCAATATGTACGGGGTTTGTAATAACGACATCAGCTTTAGGAACATCTTCCATCATTTTTTTCCGCGATTGCTGAAACATCAAGTTCATTATTTGTCGTTTAACTTGAGGATCTCCTTCCATTTGTCGCCTTTCATCTTTTACTTCAGATTTCGACATTTTCAATTTCTTTGTATGAAGAAACTTTGTCAAAGCAAAATCTGCAGCAGCAATAACAGAATAAATGATTAAAATATTCCCAAGTAATTTTAGTACAATTTTCGTTATATAAGTATAAATCAATTGAGGCGATAAAGAAGCTAAACCCAAAAATGAAAAAATTTCCTTTTTGACAGTTAAATATGCAATTATTGATAATCCGATAAGCTTGATTAAACTTTTCCAAAGATCTTTAAGTTTTGTTAATGAAAATAATTGAGAAAAACCTTTTCCGATATTAAATAAAGAACTCCAATTTAATTTCAAAGACGACGTTGAAAACAACCAACCAATCTGTAAATAAGATGAAAGAAAAGTAATAACAAGCATTGTAAGTGCAAAAGGGAAAAAAATTACAAACATTTTCATTAGATATTCTACCACGAGTGGAGGAAGATTTTGTGCTGTAACTTCATAATTAATATTTATTAAGGAATCTGTTACGAGAACCTTAATTCTGTCCATAATATAACTACCAGAAGTTAAAAACAGAACCAAAGCAGCAATCAAGAAAAGTGCATTATCTACTTCTTGTGATTTAGCGACATTACCTTTTTTTCTGGCTTCTCTTTGCCGTTTGGCTGTCGGTTTCTCTGTTTTTTCCTGACCTTCGGCTTCCATTATTTATCTCATTTATCTTTTAATTTCATAAAGTTTTTTGTTTTAAGTTCTTGCTCAATTGCTTCTCGAATATAAACAATTTCAACACGACGATTGCTTGCTCTTCCTTCTCTTGTTTTATTGGAACTTACCGGTCTGAATTCTGCAAATCCTTCTGCTGATAATCTTTTCGGCGGAATCTTTTTAGAAATAAAAAATCTCACAACTTCGCAAGCTCTGTTAGCTGATAATTCCCAATTTGATGGAAATTTCATCGTATGGATAGGAGTATTATCAGTATGACCTTCAACTCTTACACGATAAGGAAATTGTTCCAAAATATCACGCATTTTATCAAGAAGATCATATGCTTGCTTATTAATCAATGAGCGACCAGGATTAAAAAGAATAACATCTGAAATTGTGATAATGAATCCTCGTTCATCAACTTTGGTTTTTACTTGACCACCTAATTTATTTTTAAACACAAATTCTTCTATTTCAGATTGAATTTCTTCCATTTCTGCTTTGATCATTGCTCCAAGTTCATCAACAGCATCTTGAGAAATTTCCTTATCACTTTCTTTCATCATTAAACCTTCCATAGTACCTGCTTCAGGAATTTCATCTTTACCTATTGCAGCTCGTAAGGATTGAGTAATCTGTATAAATTTATCTTCCTGAACCTTTGACATTGAGAAAAGAAGAACAAAAAAACAAAGCAACAATGTGACAAGGTCTCCATAAGTTACCATCCATTCTGGAGCTCCTTCTTCACATTCTGGACATTCTTCGCATTCTGGACAAGATTCTTCAGGTTCATCTCTAAAATCTTCCATATTAACCTCTATTTGCCTTTAGCCATTTTTGCACGCATTTCACCAGACAAAAAGATAGCTAATTTATCTTCAATAATATTTCTTGAGTCTCCTCTTGCAATGGATTTTACAGATTCTTGAATTAATCTCATTGCTAATGTTTCTTCTTCTGAACGACCTTTCAATTTAACTGCAATCGGATTACAAGCTAAGTTAGCAATTACAGAACCATAAAAAGTAGTTAGGAGAGCAACTGCCATTTTAGGACCAATAGACGAAGGATCATCAAGTCCGGCAAGCATTTGAACTAATCCAATAAGTGTACCAATCATTCCGAAAGCTGGTGCAAATTTTCCCATATCTAAGAATAAATTTCTTCCAATTCCATGTCGCTCTTTCATTAAACCGATTTCTCCAACCATAATATCATTGATAACAGAAGCAGAAGTTCCATCAGCAATCATTTGTAAACCTTTTCCGAGAAACGCATCTTTTGCACCTTTTGCTTCTTTATCTAAAGCAACTGCACCTTGAGCTTTTACGATATTTGAATATCGAGCAGCATCTTCAATCAAAGAATGAACTTCTTTTGGTTTATGAAAAAAAGCTTTTTGAACTACTTTAAAAACAGCAAAAACAGTTTTCATAGGATAAGCAATAAATGTAGCCGCAATTGTACCCCCAAAAACAATCATAACAGAAGGGATATCAACAAATTGACTAAGAGTACCTCCAAGAAGAATTGCTCCAACAATAAGAGCTAAACCAACAATTACACCAATCAGTGTTCCTAAATCCATAATTTACCTCATAATCTTTTTTAAATAATTTCGTGTTTCTGGAATATTTTCAAAGAGATACGAATAATCCACGTCTTTTTGAATCGTTATATTTTCTTGTTTAATTTTTTTCATAACATTTGTTTCACCCCAGTTATAAGCACCGAGAGTTAAACTCCAATTATTATTAAATTTTTCTAATAAATATTTTTCATATTTTGCTGCAATTTGAAGATTAATAAAAGGTATCCATAGCATTCCTTTTATATAAACCGGAGCAATATAAGATGCTGTTATAGGCAGTATCTGTCCAAGTCCAATAGCTCCTTGTTTAGAATACGCCCAAGGAATAAAAGAACTTTCAGCTTCAATTTGTCTATAGAATATTTGAGAATCTATTTTATTACCAACTGCAATAATTAATGTCATTATTCGTGAAGAAATAGGATTAAATATTATCACAAAAGAAAAAATCAAGATAAATACTGTTCTGTGACTTTTTCTCATTTTTTTATCTTTTTCTTAATATAAAAAAGATTCTCTTTAAATCTTTTATTATTAGGTTCAAGCAATAGTGCTTTTTCAAAATATGGATATACTTTCTCCGGTTTTTCTCCGAGACTATTCAATATACTACCAATATTATTCATAAGATGTGCATCTTGATCAGATATTTCTTCTGCTTTCTTCAAATAAATCAGACCATTTTTAAAATCATTCTTCTCAATAAATGAATATCCTTTTTGAGAAAATTCCTTAAAAATTACATACTTTTCTCTTCTAATTGGATTATCCAACATTTCTTGAATGATTTTTAATTTCATTGATTTTTTCACATTATCATTTACAAAAGAAATGGCTTCATCCCATTTTCTTAACATTATGTTACATTCGGTAATTCCAATCAGCACTAATTCATTGTCGGAAACTTTTTCAATTTTAGTAAAAAAAATTAGTGCTTCCGCATATCTTCCCATATCCATTAACGTTATCGCTAACAACAGAAATACTTTTGGTGTCTCATTGAGAAAAATTACTTTATGGAAATAATAATAAGCTTTTTCCGGCTTTCCTTTTGCGAGAAATCTTT
>JAOZMQ010000013.1 GCA_029934195.1 Candidatus Cloacimonadota bacterium
TTTTTGTATTGGTAAATAATGAAAGAGCTATTACTAAATAGTACTTGAACGAAAAAGGATAAGTCCGGATTTACGCAGAGTTAAGCGGATTTAAGAGAATAAATAATAGGCGGAAATAGCGAGAAATTACAAATATTAGGATGAGTTTAAATTTTTTCTCTATTTTATCCATTATTATTAAAATTTCAATAAGGATTTGTTCTTTTAAATCCGGTGCTAATCCGTGCAATCAGCGGCTTTTATTCTTTCCATTCAGATACTAAATAATATTTACAATCTAACTTTACACTCTTAAATGATATAAGATTAGATTTTCTGTGGAAAGACAAAATTACCTTTCAAAATAAATTTCTCTTTTCCCGATTCACCTTATGATTAATTCATTATGAGACAGAAACGTTTTACATTTTTGATTTTCTATGAATGAATTACTTTTTTTTGAAGAGATACTCACAATTACAATTAATGGTTTATAGTTTAAAAATAAAGAACTTGACTACAAATAGTGCAAAAAAAAGAATGGTTATATAAATGAAGAAAGAGGCGTAAGCTTCTACCTTACAATTCCATTGAGATATTCGTAAGGTTAGAAATTTAATATCGTTATAGATGTATAGATAACGGGTACGCTTTTCATAGTGTGTCCGTTTTTTTTTATTTAAATGGAGGTGATTATTTCTATACGAATACGAAGAGGTAAGGCTAAAACAAAGCCTACCATTCCAAAAGAAAGGATAAACAGAGAAATTAAATCAGAGACTGTTCGGTTAATTGATGAAAATGGCGAGCAGGTAGGTGTTGTTTCTCTAAAAGATGCTCTTATCAGAGCGGAAAGTAAAAAATTGGATCTTGTTGAAATTTCTCCAAATGCTAAACCACCGGTTTGCAGAATATTGGAGTTTGGTAAGTATTATTATCAAAAAGAAAGAAGTTTTCGTGAATCCAGAAAAAGACAGCATCAGGTTCAAATTAAAGAAATTAAATTTGGTCCAAACACTGAGGAACACGATTATAATTTCAAGAAGAAAAATGCTTACAAATTTTTGAAACATCATGATAAGGTAAAGCTAACCGTTCGCTTCAAAGGACGACAGTTAGCACATAAAGATATTGGATTTGAACTTTTGAAACGTCTTGGTGAAGATTTGAAAAGCATTGCAGATGTTGACAAAAAGATTCAAAGTGAAGCCAGAACAATTTCTATGACTCTTACTCCAAAAAAAGATATTGATAAATTAATAGAGGCTTGGGAGCAAGAACATTTAAAATAAGATTAAATAATTGAGCATAAGCTCTGGAGGAAAAATGCCCAAAATGAAAACCAGAAAAGGTGCTGCCAAAAGATTCAAACTTACAGGTAGCGGAAAAGTTAAAAGAAATCATGCCTATATGGGACATATCTTAACTAAAAAAACAACAAAAAGAAAAAGAAATCTGAGACAAAGTGATCTTGTTTCAGCTCATGACGTGCCACGAATCAAAAGAATGCTCGGTGTATAATTTCATACCGATTGTTTAATGATATACCTCGCACAAATAAAGAATTAAAAGGAGAATATAAATGTCACGTTCGATGAATAATGTTGCTGCAAAAAAAAGAAGAAAAAAATACTTAAAAGCAGCCAAAGGGTATGTAGGTGGAAGAAGTAAACTTTATAGAACAGCAAGACAAGCTGTAGAAAAAGGCTGGCAATACGCTTATAGAGACAGAAAAGCAAGAAAAAGAGACTTTAGAAAACTATGGATTACAAGAATAAACGCAGCGGTTCATTTATATGGATTAAATTACAGCAAATTCATTAACGGTTTACATATTGCCAATATTGAAGTTGATCGTAAAGCTTTAGCTCACCTTGCTTTCCAAGAACCTGTTGCTTTTGAAAAACTCTGCCTAATTGTTAAAGAAAATTTGGGAATGTAGCTTGGAAACTCGCTTACAATTTCTGATTGATCAAGCAAGAAAAGAAATTACAGAGATAACTTCTCTCAATGAGCTCCAAAGTAGGAAATCCCATTATATTGGGAAAAAAAGTCCTTTTACGGAGCTCATGAAGCAATTAAAAGAGCTTCCAAAAGAAGAACGTCCGGAATTTGGGAAAAAGATAAATATTGCAAAAAATCAATTGCAATTAATGATTACAGAAAAAGAATCTTCTCTCAAACAACTTGCTTACGAAACTTCCTTGTCTGATAATATTGTCGATATTACAATGCCGGGAAGAAGAAGAAATAAGGGAGCTCTTAATCCAATAAATAAAGTGTGGAGAGAAATTGAAGATGTCTTTATTAGTATGGGTTTTGATGTTGCTGAAGGTTATGACATTGAAGATGAATTTCATAATTTTGATGCTTTAAATACACCACAAGACCATCCTGCTCGCGATCTATCTGATACATTTTATATTGATAACAATATCCTTTTGAGAACTCAAACATCAACTGTTCAAATTCGGGTTATGGAAAATCATCAACCACCAATCAAAATTATTGCACCGGGTCGCTGTTATCGTAACGATAATGACGCTTCTCATTCACCTGCTTTCCATCAAGTTGAAGCACTTGTTGTGGACGAAGGAATTTCTTTTGCAGATTTAAAAGATGTTCTGAATCTGTTTGTGAAAAGATTGTTTGGTCAAAATATAGAGTCAAGAATTAGACCACATTTTTTCCCTTTTACAGAGCCGAGTGCGGAAATTGATATTGTTTGCTTAAAATGTCTTGGTAAAGGCTGTAATCTTTGCAAAGGCCAAGGTTGGATTGAATTGGGTGGAGCCGGAATGGTTGATCCAAATGTCTTTGATAAATTAGGAATTGATTCTGAAAAATATTCCGGATATGCTTTTGGGATGGGAATTGACCGAGTCGCGATGTTAAAATATAAGATTCCTGATATGCGAATGCTTTTTGAAAATGATATAAGATTTTTGAAGCAGTTTAAATAAGAATTTCAGTAAGATAAATGTCGAGGGAAAATGAAAATTAGTTATAAATGGTTGAAAGAATATATTGATATTAAGATAACACCGGAAGAATTAGAGCAAAGATTAACTTTTGCCGGTATTGAAGTTGAGACTATAGAAACGCTTGGTGAAGAATTAAAATCAATTAAAGTTGCCAAAATAATTGAAAAAGAGTCTCATCCGAATGCTGAAAAACTTTCTATTTGTACAGTTTTCGATGGAGAAAAAAACCTTCAAGTTGTTTGTGGTGCTTCAAATTGTGCAAAAGGTCAATGTATTGCATTCGCTCCTGTTGGCTCAATTGTCGGTAATTTTAAGATTAAAAAAGCTAAACTTAGAGGGGTGCAATCTTTTGGAATGATTTGTTCTGAAAAAGAACTCGGTCTTTCTGAAAATCATGATGGGATTATGGTTTTACGAGAAGGAGCAGAAATTGGTGTAAACTTATCAGAATATCTTGATTATCAAGATACAATTTTTGATGTTGAAATTACTCCAAATAGACCAGACCTTCTTGGGATAATTGGCGTTGCACGAGATCTATCAGCCTTATTAGGATTAGAATTAAAACTGCCTGAAACAAGTTTACCTATTTCCTCAATTAATATTTCTGAGAGTCTTCAACTAAAAAATGAAAATAGTGAAAAATGTCCTCGATATATTGCAAGATTAATAAAAGATGTAAAAGTAGAAGAATCACCTGAATGGCTAAAGAAAAGAATTTTATCAGTTGGATTGCGACCAATTAACAATATCGTTGATATTACAAATTTCGTAATGATGGAATATGGACATCCTTTACATGCTTTTGACTATTCTAAACTTGAAGAGCGGCAGATAATTGTAAGAAATGCAAAAAAAGATGAAGCAATAACTGCTCTCGACAATCAGAAGTATCAGCTTATTGAAGATGATTTGGTGATAGCGGATTCGACAAAACCAATTGCTCTTGCTGGGATTATTGGTTGTCAAAATTCTCAAATTACAAATGAAACTGTTGATATTGTTATTGAAGCAGCAAATTTTTTATACTCATCTGTGCGAAAAACATCAGGCAGACTGAAAATTTCAACTGATTCTTGCTATAGATTTGAAAGAGGAATGTCAGATATTAATGCTAAAAACGTAAGTGATAGAGCCTGCTCTTTAATAATTGAGATTGCAGGCGGTTCGCTCGCAAATGGAACTCTTGATTCTTTTGAAAATATTAAAGAGCCGGTGCAAGTTTCTTTACGTCCGGATAAAGTTCGTTCCTTTCTCTCAATTGATATCAATGATGCAAAAATTATAGAATATTTAGAAAATTTAGGTCTGAAATTAATAGAACAATCTTCTCAAAAGATTTCTTTTACAATTCCACATTATAGAAATGATCTTACTCGCGAAATTGATTTAATTGAAGAAATAATCCGTTTACACGGATACAATAATGTTGCTTCAAAATTGAAAACACAAAACATTATGAATAAAGAACTTTTCCAATTAAGAAGGTCAGTACAAGACTTTTTAATTAATGAGGGTTTTTATGGAACTGTAAATTGGCCTTTTGCCGATCCTGAATCACTTAACAAACTAAAGATATCAGAAAATGATTTACGAAGAAATTTTATTTCAATTAAAAATCCAATTGGCAAAAGTTTTTCTGTTATGCAAACAACTTTGCTACCAAATCTTTTTAAAAACGCTTTATATAACATAAATCATAACCAAAAAGACCTGAAATTGTTTGAATTAACAAAGATCTTTAAGAAATCAGATAATATAAGTAAAAGAGAAGATTTTACTGTTTCAGGTTTAATCACTGGTAAATTTCTTGAAATTTATTGGAACTCAAATCAGCAAGAAGTTGATTTCTTTGATCTCAAAGGTATTATTGAAGACTTATTTGATTATTTAAAAATTGAAAAGTTTACGATGGTGAAATCAAAAGAAAATTTTTATCAACTCCAACTTGGGGTAGATGTGCTTATTAATAAAAAAATTGTTGGTTCTTTTGGAAAGGTTGACCCGAAAATCGCTGAAAACTTCGAGATAGAACGACCTATCTATACATTTGAATTAAATTTGAGCGAAATTAATAAAATTAATTGTTTCAAAAAGCACACTTTTATTGAAATTCCAAAATTTCCACCAGTGCTAAGGGACCTCTCAATTTTAGTTTCAAAAGATTATTCTTTTGAGCAACTTGAAAACTGTATATATTCTACAAATCCTAAAGTTATAAGAAAAATTGTCCTTTTTGATGAGTTTACTGGAAAAATGATTGATAAGGGTTTTAAAAGTTTATCCTTTAATATTATGTTTGGTTCTGACACAAAAACCTTGACGGATGATTATATTAAAAAACTTTTCGACAAAATAGTAAAAAATTTGAAACAAAAATATAACATTAGGTTGAGGTAAATAATGGAAACACAAAGAGAAAATAGCTTAGTTGCAAAAATTCAAAAATTGTATGATAGTTATACCAGTCTAAAAACAAATTATGATTTTTTAGAAGTTGAAAAAAGGAATCTCAATGATTCTTACAAAAATCTTGAAGAATCCTTTGAAAGAAGTGTAAATCGAGTTCGTGAAATGGAAAATATCATTTCACAGAATGAAAATGAATTACAAAATTTGAAACAAGAAAATGAAATTTTGCAGAATAAAGTTAACGATTTTGATGTTACAACAAAAGACGCATCTGCAAAAATTGACGATATTCTCTCTCAGATTAGTAATTTGTAGGTAAATAATGAAATCAGTTCAAGTTGAAATTCTTGGTAGAAAATATCATTTCCGTGGAGAGAACCACAATAAAATCCGGGAATATGCTTCATTTTTGAATGAAAAACTTGATGAATTGGCAACAGATTTTCAGATAATAGATCACAGCAAATTACTAACTTTAGCAGCGATGATTATTACTGAAAAGTATTTTATTGAAAAAGAAAATAATCAGGATAAGAAAACTAAAATTGATGATATAAGTCTTTCATTAAGTGCTTTTCTTTCCGAAAATAAACTTTAAAAGAATAAATTACAGCCTGCAGTATTCGTGATGATTCTTTATCTTTGAACCTATTTGCTTAACGGGAATTAATCCTTTTTATTCTAGTATCAGTCGGGCATGTCCCGAATTTACTTAATAAAACAGGTAAATACCCACCTTGTTTTGAGGTTCACAAAGCTACTGTCACACGGTATTGCGGGTTTAATTTTTTGAGGAAAACAAATGTTAACAATAATTATAAGTATATTGAGTGGTTTTATTATTTGTGCATTACTTGTTGCAGGAATATATTTTTCAAGAAGGAAGCAATTTCAGGAAAATCTATTAGATGCATCAAAACAAGTTAAACAATTATTACATAAAGCCAAAAATGAAGCAAAAAACCTTAGAAAAACAACTATATTAAACGCTAAAGAAGAATGGTATGGTATAAAAAAGAAACAAGAAGACCAGATTGCCGAAAGACAAAAAGAACTTCGAATAATGGAAAAAAAATACAATGAACGTATTTCAAGTCTTGATAAACGTTTAGATATTCTTGATAAAAAAGAAAGTAATCTTCTAAATCTTGGGAAAAAGAATAAAAATAAAGAAGAAGAGCTTTCAAAACAAAAAAATCATTTAGATAAACTTATTGGACTTGAAGAAAAAAAATTATCTGAAATTGCACAACTATCACAAGAAGAAGCATTTGAAATTCTTACAAGCAAATTAAAAAATGAAGCAAGAAATAGAGCTGCTGGTGAAGTAAAACGGATTCTTGATACTGCAAAAACTAAAGCCAATGTTGAAGCAGCTGGAATTGTAGCACAAGCAATTCAAAGATTAGCAGTTGATCATGTTTCTGAATCAACTGTTGCTGTTGTTTCTCTACCAAATGATGAGATGAAAGGAAGAATTATTGGTAGAGAAGGAAGAAATATCCGAGCTTTTGAAAAAGCATCTGGTGTAGATCTCATTATTGATGATACTCCAGAAGCTGTAGTTTTATCGTGTTTTGATCCAATTAGACGCGAAATCGCAAGAATGTCGCTTGAAAAATTAATTGTTGATGGAAGAATTCATCCGGGAAGAATCGAAGAAGTTATTGGAAAAACAATTAGAGAAATGGATGATAATATTATTAAAATTGGAGAGCAGGCTTGTCTTGAAGTTAATATTCACAATATCTCTCCTAATATAATCAAAATTTTAGGACGATTGCATTATAGAACAAGTTACGGTCAAAATGTTTTACAACATAGTATTGAAGCTGCTTGGGTTTGTGGAATGATGGCTGCTGAATTAGGTTTGAATCAAGAAATTGCAAGAAGAGCTGGATTTTTACATGATATTGGTAAAGCAATTGATCATGAATTTGATGGGTCGCATGCAGTTCTTGGAGCAAACATTGCAAGAAAAAACGGTGAAAGTAAAACAATCATCAATGCTATTGAAGCTCACCATGAAGATGTCGAAGCTCAAAGTGTTTACGCTGTATTAACACAGGCTTCAGATGCCGTTTCTGGAGCAAGACCAGGTGCAAGACGCGAAATGCTTGAATCTTATATGCAAAGACTTGATAAATTGGAAGAGATTGCTAATTCTATCGAAGGTGTCCATAAATCTTTTGCTATTCAAGCAGGTAGAGAATTAAGAATCATTGTAGATCCAAGTATAGTTAATGATGGAAATACTGTTTATATTGCTTCAGATATTGCAAAAAAAATAGAAAAAGAGATGCAATATCCGGGTATGATTAAGGTGGTTGTTATCCGCGAAACACGTCAAACGGTGGTTGCAAAATAATGAGAATACTTTTTTTTGGTGATGTTTTTGGGAAAGCAGGTCGAAAAGTTATAAGTTCGCAGCTTCAAAATCTCAAAAAAGAATTTGAAGCTGATCTTGCAATTATTAATTGTGAAAATTTAGCTTCTGGTCGTGGAATTACCGAAAAAACTAGTAAAGAAATGTTCCGTGCTGGAGTGGATATTTTCACAAGCGGTAATCATCTTTGGGATAGAGCAGAATCTTATGATTATATCGAAAAAGAAAAAAGAATTACTAAGCCAGCTAATTATCCAGAAGCATCTATTGGCAATAAATATTATATTCGTTCAATATCAAATGGTGCAAAAATCGCTGTAATGTCAATTGTTGGGCAATCATTTATGGCAAATGCCGGATGTCCTTATGAAGCAATGAAAAAGAATTTAGAGGAAATTCATAAAATCACTGATAATATATTTATTGATTTCCATGCAGAATCTACTGCTGAAAAACGGACTTTTGGTCAATTATTTGATGGGGAAATAAGTGCTTTTGTTGGTACTCACACTCATATTCAAACTGCTGATGAGGAAGTTTTACCAAATGGAACTGCTTATATAACTGATGTTGGCATGAATGGTGCACATGATTCTGTCATCGGTGTTGAAAAAGAAATAATTTTTCAAAAACTAATTACAGGAATGCCTTTAAGATATGAATCTGCAAATAGTGGATTACAAGTAAATGCTGTTTTAATTGAATTGGATGAAGAAACTGGAAAATCAATAAGAATTGAAAGAATTAGAAGGAAATTAAAATCATGCCTAAATTATTAAAAGGAAAGCCGGTTGCTAATAAGATTTTAAAAGAAATCAAGCAAACAATAATTGAAAAAAACATCAATCCAAAATTAGTTGTTATTATTATTGGAAACGAGCCGGCTTCTGAGTATTATGTTCAAAGCATAATAAAACGTGGACATAAAGTAGGTATTCAAGTTGAAAAAATTTCATTTGAAGAAACAATTTCAAATTCTGTATTCTTAAAAAAAATTGCGATGTTGAATGATGATCTTTCCGTTTCCGGTATCATGATTCAAAAACCACTTCCTTTACAAATAAACATTGATGAATTAACAACTTTAATCAATCCCTTAAAAGATGTAGATGCTTTTAATCCTATAAATGTCGGCAAAATGGTTTTAGGAAAAGATGGATTTATTCCATGTACTGCTCAAGCTGTTCTTGAATTATTAAAATTTTATGAAATTAATACAAACGGAAAACATGTAGTAATCCTCGGAAGAAGTGATGTTATTGGGAAACCTCTCGCAAATCTTCTTTTACGAAAAGATGAAACTGGTAACGCTACAATTACAATTTGTCACAGCAGAACTAATAATTTACCACTATTCACTAAACAAGCAGATATTCTTGTTGCTGCAATTGGTATCCCAAAATTTGTAAAAAAATCTCATATAAAAGATGATTGCATTCTTGTTGATGTCGGTGTTAATCAGGTTTTAGATGAGAATGGAAAAGCAAAATATGTCGGAGATATTGACTTTGAAGATTGCTTTGAAGTAGCCTCAAGAATAACTCCTGTACCTGGTGGTATTGGTACTATTACAACCGCTGTTCTTTTAAAAAATGTCATAAAAAAATTACTATAGAAGATTATTTATTAATTTTTAAGTAGTTAAGTTTTCTATCTAAATATTTAAGTTGACGAATTTAAAAATAAAAATAAAAAGTAAAAAAAAAATAATATTAAACATTGTTGGGAGGAATGTATGCTACTAAGTAAGAAAAAAAGCGTACTTTTAATGGCGATTGTTTTGAGTCTTCTCTTTTTAATCACAGGTTGTGATAAAGGTAATGAATTCGCAAATGAAAAGCCTACAATCAAAATTACATCTTTTAATGGTTATTATCAAGATGATGTTGATGCCATTACTATTGACACTTTATTAACTAATTCAATTGAGTTTTTTCAAAAAATCGAATGGGTAGGTAAAGATACTGATGGTATTATTACCGGCTATGCCTATAGGATTAAAGATTCTGAAGGTAATTATTGCCGAACATATGGTCATAATTATATTGATGAAAATGGTTGGATTTATCATTATAAAGTCGGTCAAAATCACGACATTTCTTTAGAAAACCCGTCAGTAAGGACTATTTGGACTGATGTACCAAATGTTGTTGTTTATTTTCCTGCAGCTGATAGTTTAGGCATTAGTACAAATGTTACAAGTGTTTTTGAATTAAAGTGTATTGATGATTCTGGAGAAGAAAGTGAAATTGAACAAAGATATTTTTTCTCAAAAACAGATACTCCACAAACACTAATTACAACGAGTAGTGGTGATATAAATGGAGAGCAAATTGGAACCGGTATTAGATTGCAATTTGGTATGAATGATGGTGACCATTATTCAACAGCTGCAATTCCAGCAACAAAATATGATTATTTTGAATATCAATTATTTAAAAGAAACGCAATGTCAAAAGTCATTATCGATGGTGAATATGATGCTGAATGGAATAACTTCTACTCAACTTTAGACTCTTATGCAAAGAATGAAGTTTTACTTACTGCACAACCTGATCCAGAGAACAAACGACCTTATTTAAAAGTAGATAGTTTTGATGGGGCAGACGAAGCTGTAACAGAAACTGTCCTTATTGCAAGAGGTTATGATATTGCCGGATGTGTTTCTGAACCAGATACAGTTGTTTGTTATGTGAAAGATAGTTTCTATCCTGGTACAATGATTTATGGCGGTACAGATATAGCAATGCAAAATAACGCAATATTTGTTCTTGGTCGTCATAATTACATTGACAATGTTGATGCAAAAACACCCGGAGAAATTCCAAGTAGAGATTTATACAATAAAACTATTTTCTCAAATCCTTTCTTTTTTAACTTAGAAGGAATGAGAAGTGCCGTTTGGAGTTCTGATCTTCAAATCTTTATGAAATGGGGTTGGCACGGAGAATATGGAACACAGGAAACTCTCTCAGGTGGTGGAGTAAAAACTGTTGTAACAGATAATCCAACTAATAAAAAACTTAATATGGTTGTTTACGAACCAACTACAAGTCAGACTTATTTTTCTGAAATTCATTATTTTGATATTCGATTAGATGGAGAACCGTTTTACTATCCTACTTATTCCAATGATCCTAATTATGCAGAAAAATATCTTTTTGTTGATGAAAATGGTACTGAATGGTTAAGAGTCGGTCGCTCAGATGTTATTTTTCAAGAGGCAGTTTTAACAAATTTATCTGCTGGAAGACATCTTTTTGAACTTCGTGCAGTTGATATGCAAGGAGCTGTAGATAAATCTCCAGAGAAATTTGTATTTGATCTTGTTGCTCCTCCAACTTACGAAGAGAAAGATGGAATTTTGATAATTGCTGATAATTTTACGGAAGCAGGTTCTTATTATAAAAAAGATATCGCTGAAGATTTTTATAAAAATCTATTCCCTGAAACTTATAACGTTGATTTTATCAATCGTAATGACTTAACAGATACAGATTGGTATTCAAGTACTTATCATTTTGGTGATAAAGATGCTTTATGTCCAACAGATCTACTGAAATATGAATTAGTCATTCTATATGCAGATAATCCTTCATCTGAAACAAATTTGAATCTTGAATACAATGTTCTAAATATTTATTCGGAACTTGGTGGTAATTTGATTATCGTTACAGCACCAAAGACAATTGTTACAAAAACATTACCAATGTCTCGTCAAGGATCATATAGATTCTTTGAAGAACTTTTTGATATTGAAGTACTGAACCTTGAGACAGATGTTTTTTCTGCTTTATCAATGGACTTTAATATGATGAATGGTGGAGAAGCAAAACCATATTTTATCGGAGCAAATCCATTATTTGATATATATCCGGAAATCTCTTTTGCTGATACTTCTCAACTAAATTTAATCAGTCCTACAATTGGTGCACAAGGTGGTTTAGGTATAATAATGACTATTGACCCTCTGTCCTTAGGAGATTCAGTTCCAATTTATACTGCAATTAGTCGAGAAGCAGGTTCTGGCGAATTTGAACCGAGTCAGATTGAAAAGACTGAATTAGAACAAGGTTTTGTCGGTGTAAAATATACAAGGACAAATGATTTTAGTGGTAAAACACAAAATAATTATCTTTTGACGTTCCCATTAATGTATATGGATAGAGAACAAGCAAAAGAATTTATGACAAGTGTGTTAGAAGATAATGCCATTAGTACTAATTAATCAAAAGGAGATATGAACATGAAAAAATTATTAATATTAATGTTGGTTTTCTCTGCATTGATTTTTATTACCGGATGTGAAGAAAGCAATAAAGATGATTCAACAACAGCAGTTAACCAAGATACACATAGAATTGATCCTACTTTAATAGGTAGTTGGGATTTATATAAATATGAAGATGCAAGAAATAATATTCGTGCTAATAGTGCTAAAACCGGCACTTCTAATGACGAACGTTCTTACCCAAGTTTAAATGACGAAGCATTTTTTGTCCTCGCTTCTGATAGTCTTGTTGTAGATACAAAAACATATAAATTCGACGATAAGAGTATTTTCCATGTAGAGAAGAATCAAATATTTTTTGAAGAAAATTCAGAGACCACTTATCTTTATGATTATTACCTTGAGAATAATCAACTTTGGTTAAAAGCAGATGTTTCTTCTGAAATTGATACATTGTTTATCGATAGCAACACAAAAACTCTTGCTGATTCTTTAAGTGATGATATTTTAGTTTTATTTAAATCTGATTTTGGACCAAAAGTTAATTTGATTACCCCTCTTAATAATAGTATTCTACGTTTTAAACCGATAATATCTTGGGACTTATATAAAAATAATGGAACTGAATTAGCAAAATCATACCTCATTCAAATTTCTGAAAGCCAAGATTTTGAAACTGTTATTGTCGATTCCGAAGTTGTTGCTGGTACCGACGAACTTGATTTATCTTATCAATTAGATAACTTGAAGACGTATTATTGGAAAGTAAAAGCAGATACTTCTGGCTGGAGTGAAACAAGATTTTTCAGTACAGATTTTCTTCCCGTATTAGATTCTGATATTCTTGAATCTTTGGAAGAGATGACTTTAACTCCATATTTCGAATGGGAATATTTTGATAGCGATTATCAAACTACTAAATTTAAACTTGAAATTGCAACAGATAATGTTTTTTCAAATATTATTTGCTCAGTTGATAATCTTGATTACTTATATCAAATGACCACTGCTCTTGATATGAATAAAAAATATTACTTACGAATTGGTGCTACTGATGGTAATTACTTCATTAGTGAAATATTTACAGGTGCAAAAGTAAAGGTTGTTGGAACTTATATGCTTAATGATGATTATGAATGTCCAACAAACCCTGAATTTAAATGGGTTGCGTATAGTGGTGCAAACTCATATACTCTCGAAGTTGCTTCAGATACATTATTTACAGAGGACTCAATCATATTGAAAGAAGAAAATATTACAGATAATGTTTTTACTTTTTCTACACCTTTGGAAACAAATACCATTTATAGATGGAGAGTTCGTAGTGATATTACTTCATATTGTGACTATAGAAGTTTCAATACAAACACTTATGTTACTCTCAATGAGCCTATTATTGATAGTTTAGGAATTGATCCTATTGATCTTGACAATAATATCACTTTTAAATGGGAAAAATATATTAAAATTAGAAACTACAAATTATATGTAATGAATGGTGATATTGAAGAATTTAGTGTAGATGTGACCTCTTCTTCAGCTGAGATTGAATATGAAATGCCAGACACATTGTTTCTTGAGTGGAATACACAATATAATTGGTATGCTGTTGCCATAGACGATGATGTCGAAATAACAACAGATGATCACCGAAGTACATTTACAACAAGAAACGGTGCAGAATTATTACTACCAGAAGATGGTGAACAAAATGTTGGTAGTATCGTTGGTTTTAAATGGGCTTCTGTTATTGGTGATAATGATTACCGTTTAGTTGTTTCATCCGATTCTCTTCACCAGAATATTGTTTTAGAAAATGATGTCACTTTGCCGGAAGATTTTGAAGATTCTGAAATTGAATTTGTTCCTACGCATGAGTTTACAAATAATGAAACATATTTTTGGAAAATTCTTGTTAATGGTGAAGACTCTGAGACTAGAAGTTTCACTGTTTCTGATGAATATGATGCGAGTATAAATACAGTTCTAATTTCTCCGGTGAATTGGAGTGATGAAAATGATGATATTGGAAGAATTACCAGTTTTGTTTGGGAAGAAACTTTTGATGCTCTTGTTTATTGGTTTCAGATTAGCAACAGTTTGGACTTTACAGGAGAATTAGTCTTGGATCAACAATTTATGCTTGCCGGAAATGGCGGTGGAAATTCAGCACTTCTTGAAGACGATACAGCTCTTGATTTTGGAGAAACTTATTATTGGAGAGCAAGATCTGATTTAAAAAATTGGTCAGAAATTAGACAAATTCATGTAAGAGATTCAAAACCAGAAGACTTTATTGTCGATGGAAGTATTCCACATTGCGCTTACCTTACTTGGGCACATATTGCCAATATTGGGACATATCGTATTGAAAGGAAGACAAGCACGGAAGATTGGACTGAAATAGGTAAAGTTTCATCAATGTATAAAAAATATTGTGATTTTGGTTTAGAATCAGGTATGGAATATACATATAGAGTTTATTATTCTCTCGCTGAAAATAATGAAGATCCATCTACAATGGCAAGAGGTGTTGATAGCGATGAAGAAACTATTACAATCAGTAGTTATAGTATTTCTCCTATTGATATAATTCCAATTACAGTAGATCCAAATTTATCATTTACAATGGGGAGTGATGCAGATTCTACAAGTAATGAGTATCCAGCTCATGAAGTTACCTTAACAAAAGATTTTAATATGTCTAAATACGAAATAACAAATAAACAATTTGTAGAAGTATTAAATTATGCTTTTGGTATGGGTTACATCAATGTTGGTGAATTTGATGCAATTCCATTCTATACTGGCGGAATCATCAAACCAAGTGAAATGTACGATATTGACGGTGTTATTGAGTTTGACCAATACGATCTAATCTTTAGTATTGCAGAAGATCAAGTAAATAATATTCCAGTAATCGTAACATTCAAAGGTGCGATTACTTATACAAATTGGTTAACAGAACTTACTCTTCAAAAAGATGGTATTTATAATTTGAATAATTATATGATGACTGATCTTTCTAAAACTGGTTATAGGCTTGCAACCGAAGCGGAGTGGGAGTTTGTAGCAAGGAAAGGTCATGAAAATACAAGTTATCCATGGGGAGATGCTACACCTTCTCAAAGTCATGCTAATTACTATGATTCAGGCTGGGGAAATGCTTTGATTGATGTTGAAAATACTTGTGAAAGTGGTGCAACAAGTGATGGTATCTACCATCTGGCAGGAAATGCTTGGGAATGGTTATCAGACAAAGAGTATGAATATACTTCTGAACCAAAAACAGATCCTGTTCATCTTATTGGAAAAAGAACAGCCATTCGTGGTGGTAGTTTTGAGTATGGAGTAAATGATCTTCGTTCTACAAATAGAGCTTTTACCAATAAAGTAATGGTTCCTACTCGTGAAGTTACTTACGGTGTTGGAATTAGATTAGTTCGAATTGATTAAATCATATATTTAAAACGATGTCGGAAGACATCGTTTTAATGCTATAATTCTTGATAAATTATATAAAAAAAAGCTGACAACATACGTTGCCAGCTTTTTTTATTGAGGAAATTAAATTAAACCATCTCTTTTGAATAGAGCATTTGGATCAGGTTCTTTTCCTTTAAATTTTTTATAAAGCTCCATTGGATGAGCAGAATTTCCTTTTGAAAGAATATTCTCTTTAAAAGACGTTGCTGTTTCCTTATTAAAAATACCATTAATTTTAAATTCATCAAAAGCATCTGCATCTAATACTTCAGCCCATTTATAAGAATAATATCCTGCAGCATAACCACCAGCGAAGATGTGACTAAAAGCACATGAAATACTCTTCTTTTCTATTTGAGGCAATAATCGTAATCTACCAATTGTATCATCTTCAAATTTCTTAATATCCTTAATTTGTGTAGGATCAATTGCATGCCAGCCCATATCAATAAAAGCATAAGATAATTGTCCAATATTCTGCATTCCTTTATGAAATGTTTCAGATTTTTTTACTTTAGCAATTAATTCTTTTGGTATAACTTCACCAGTTTGATAATGGTTTGCAAATAATATAAGAGCTTCATATTCAGTTGCCCAATTCTCCATAATCTGTGAAGGTAGTTCTACAAAATCCCAATACACATTTGGACTTGCTAAAGATTGAAACTGACAATCTGATAATAGAGCATGCAATGCATGTCCAAACTCATGAAATATTGTTGTTACTTCATTTAAATCAAGAAGTGCCGGATGATTATCAGTTGGTTTAGTTAAGTTTGCAACAACCGATACATGAGGACGGACTATTTCATCGTTTTCTAATCCTTGTCCTCTAAATGTTGTCATCCATGCTCCTCCGCGTTTAGTTTCACGGGGAAACAAATCCATATATAAAAGACCAATAAATTCATTATGCTTATCTGTTACCTTATATACTTTAACATCTTTTTGATATACAGGAAGATTATCAATTTCTTCAAAAGTTAGATCGTACAGTTTGTTTGCAATCTGAAAAATACCATTCACGACATTTTCAATTTTGAAATATGGACGAAGTTCTTCACTTTCATAATTAAATAATTTCTTTTTCAGTTTTTCTGAATAATAAGCAGAATCCCAAGAATAAAAATCTTTCAAATTATCAATTTTAAAAGCAAATTCTTTCAAATCATTGATTTCTTTTTTTGCAACAGGTAATGCCATTTTTAATAGATTTTCTAAAAACTCTGAAACTGTATTTGGATTTTTGGCCATCCGTTCTTCTAAAATAAAATCAGCATGAGTGTTATAACCTAAGATTTTAGCTCTTTTATATCTTAAAACAGCAATTGTTTTTAAGATTTCACTATTATCAAATTTTCCACCAAAGCTACGAGCACCCATTGCATCAACGAGTACTTTCCGCAAACTTCGCTTTTTGAGATATTTTACTGCCGGTAGATAACTTGGCATCTGAAGAGAAAGTATCCAACCTTCTTTTCCTTTTTTCTTTGCTGTTTCACGAGCTGCAGATTTTGCTACCTCTGGCAAACCATCTAAATCATTTTCTTCTGTTATATGTAATTCAAAAGCATTTGTTTCATTAAGTAAATTCTGTCCAAAAACCGGACCTAGTTTAGAAGCCTTCACATCGATTTCTTGAAGTTCTTTTTTCATCTTGTCATCAAGAAGTGCTCCATTTCTGACATAACTCTTATATGTAGTTTCTAAAAGGCGACGCTCTTCACTATTAAGTTTAAGTGTCTCGATATTGCTATAGACAGTTTTTACTCGTTTAAAAAGAATTGGGTCCATTGTAATTTCACTTGAAATTTGAGCTAACATTGGTGATATTTTTTGGGCTAATGATTTAAATTCATCATTAGATTCACAACTCATAAGGTTAAAATAGATTTTGGTAGGTTTTTCAATGGAATTTTGTGCAGTTTCTAAAGCAACAATTGTATTTTCAAAACTTGGCAAATCCGGGCAGTTTTTAATCTTTTCAATATTTACTTTTGTTTTTTTTATCCCATCTTCAATTGCTGGTAAATAATGTTCCAGTTTAATAAGATTAAATGGGATTGCACCGAATGGCAATTTCGGTGTATTTACTAATGGATTGTTTGATAAATCAGTCATTCTTTTTTCCTTTTTTGAATTATAATTTCTGCAATTTTTTTAGTTTGCTTGTCAATGTCAAAGGTTTTCTAAATGTCATCTAAAAAAGAAATTTTTTCTTTGCGTTTAAAAGCGATTATTCTATTGTAAATTATGAATTTCTTTCTTCGCAAAGTCGCAAAGGAAAGAACGCAAAGGAAGAAAAGAATAAAGAAAAATTGGGGCACATTAATTTCTTTTCTTTCTTTGCGGAATCTCTTTTTTCTTTGCGTTTAAAAGCGATTATTCTATTGCAAAAAAGTTAATCAATTGTAAATTATGAATTTCTTTTTTAGAAAAATATTTATAATTTTGACTTATTAAATTTATCATAACTGTTCAAAATTCGGGTTAAACCTTCTTCAATTTTGGACTTAGGACATGCGAAAACGATTCGCATAAAACCGCTACCATTAATTCCAAATTTTCTACCAGTCAACAGACCAACTTTTGCATATTCAGTAAAGAATTTTTCTAATTCAGAATCTGTCATTTTCAGATTTCGACAATCAAGCCATCCGATATAAGTTCCTTGTGGTTTAACTAATTTTATTTCTGGAATTTTTTCCCTTAAAAAGTTATTAATAAATTCAATATTTTCTTCTAAGTATTGCAGAAGCTGTTCTAACCATTCAGCTCCTTGATTATATGCTACAGGTAAAGCAAAATTCCCAAAAATATTCCAAGTAGAAAATCCAAGTTGTTTTAAATGATTTTGAATTGTTTCTCGTAAAATATCATCTGGAATAATCAAATAAGAAGTAACTAAACCAGCGATATTGAAAGTTTTACTTGGTGCACAACAAGTTATTGTTCGTCGTCTTATTTCTTCCGAAATAGAAGCAATCGGAATATGGTTATGACCTAAATAAACAATATCCTGATGAATTTCATCTGAAATGATTAAAACATCATACTTGCAACAAAGTTTGCCAATTGTTTCCAAATCTTGGCGACTCCATACAGAACCAGTCGGATTATGAGGATTGCAAAGAAACATCATTTTTACACCCTGCGAGAATTGCAACTCAAGATCTTCAAAATCAATGGAATATTTCTGACCATCAAAAAGCAAATCATTATATAGAATATTTCGGTTATTTAGTTTTATTGAATTTGAAAAAGGATGATAAACGGGTGGCTGAATTAGAATACTGTCACCGATTTCTGTTAAAGATTGAATAATAAAATTTAAAGAGGGAACAATTCCATTTGTTCCAACAATCCATTCTCTTAAAATATTCCAATTGTGTCTTTTACGCATCCAATTTACAATTGATTCAAAAAAACAATCACTTCGTCTTCCATAGCCAAAAACACCATTTTTTGCTCGTTTTACAAGAATATCCTTTATCGGTTTTGCTACTTCAAAATCCATATCTGCAACCCAAAAAGGTAACACCTTTTCACTGCCAAAATATTCAGTAAGAAATCCCCACTGCTCACTATTATTAATTTTTCTATCAATAATTTTGTCAAAATCATATTTCATTTCTTAGACTCCTCAATCTCAAATTTATTCAAGGATATAAAAGTTAAAACTCCAATTAGTTAGTATCTGAACGAAAACTAACTTTTTCTAAATTTTCTTTTTTTTGTCGCTACTCTGTAGCT
>JAOZMQ010000202.1:0-3011 GCA_029934195.1 Candidatus Cloacimonadota bacterium
GATACTCCTTACAATTAGAATTTTCAATTGTAAATTTATTTTCCAATGGGAAAGTGGACATCTTGTCCACATCTTGTGTAAATAAGTTTCAGTAATCAAGATGATTACTTTCCAATGGGAAAGTGGACATCTTGTCCACATTTTGTATAAACAAGTTTTAGTAATCAAGATGATTACTTTCCAATTTTTTTTATGTCTGTCTATAAGTACAAATCACCAGACATCAATGATTTTATGTGATACCGGTTTTTAGAAATCTGCCTGCCATTATACATACAGACAGGTGAATTTTATCAATTATCAATTGTCAATTATGAATTAAATTCACCTGTCTCCCCAAAGCAAAAATTATTTTATCAACATCATTTTCTTTTGCAGGACAGAATTTTTTGTAGATAATTTGTAGAGATACACACCGGATGCGACAATTTGATTATTTTCATCTTTTCCATTCCAAGAAATATAATGAGTTCCGATTTCCATTTTCCCGAGATCATAACTCTTTACTAATTGTCCTTTAATATTAAAAATTTGAATATCAACAAGAGAATTTTCTGAGATTGAAAAAGAAATATTGGTTAGATTACTTCGAGATTCAGATTCAATAAAAAACGGATTTGGGTAATTCTGCTGTAGAGTTGAAGAAATTTTTTGAAATTCTTTGGAATCGTTTCCACTAATAATTTCAGCATAATATATAGCAAAATCATCTAAATAAATTCCATCTCCAACAACTCCGCCATCAGATTTCATTCTAAATCGAAAACCTATTGTAGAAAATCCACAATATTGATTAAGATTTAATTCTTGCTTTTGCCAATCGGATATTCCTGTAAATGAAGCAATTGTATCCCACTCATTAGAAGAAGAAGGATTTGTTGAAACTTCAAAATAACAAAAATCATAATCACTTTCAATATCAAATTTGGTATAAAATGAGACTGACAATTCATCAATTTCTGTTAAATCAAGAATTTGAGAAAACTTACATTTTTTATCAATATTATTGGAATAATTTCCGTTTGGACTATCTGTTAGAGAAAAATCTCCTGAATATTTTTCATTTGTGGTAAACGCCCAAGAATTTGGATCAACTTCCCAATTATCAATTCCTTGCTCCATATCATCAAAAATTTTTAATGAAGCCATATTTAAGACAATATAATTTGAATTTGTAAGATCAACATTAGTTTCCATTAAACCAAAATTTTCTGCCGAGACTACAACACTATAAATTCCAACAGGGATTTGATCAAGAGTAAATTCTCCATTTGTATCTGTCATAATTTCATCAATAGGAGTATCAACAAAATTGATTGCAGCACCGGAAATAGCATCTCCACTTTCAGCATCTCTGACTAAACCGGAAAGAGAAATAAATTCTGACGCTTGTAAGCTAACATTCAAAGTAGTATTTTCTTGTTCAGAAATTTCAACATTTTCAATTGTAATTGATTCATAGCCAAAAGCAGAAAATGTAATTGAATAATTTCCGGGCATCAACATTCTATAAAATCTTCCAAATTCAGAATTACTTAAATAAGGATTTCTTTCAACTCCTGTATTATCAATCGTTTCAACAAATATTTCAGCAACAATCGGTTGATTTGTAGTACTATCTGTAATGAAACCAGTCAAAGTTGATTTTGTGATTCTATCAAGCATAATCATTGGTGCTTCAAGATTATTATCGCATATTTGTTGAATTTGTGAAGCTGATGGAATAAATTCTTGTGCTAATTCAATTGTATAAGCAAAAGAACCATGCTCTCCATAAGAATAATCATCCGAAGTTCCCATACAAGGATATAGCTCCCAAGCTGCTTGTGGAGTGTAATTTCCACTGGTAAGTGAAGGAATAGTATTAGCCATTTGAACCGCTAAATCAGAAAGGGCTGTTTGATCCGGTGCGATTACATTTTCACCATAACCAAATGGATACAAAACCAATTCTCCATAACTATGATAAGAAATTCCGGCAACAAAAGGCCTTGAATCCAAGAGATTTTTCACTGCAATATTTTCTGGTTCTGACCAAGCATAAAGTCCGTGATATGTCTCTCCTGTAAAACTACTTGATGCACCAACATTTCCCCATTGCCATCCATAATTTCTATTTGGATCAACTCCATCTTCTCCATAATTACCAACATTCATAACACCGTTTTCATTATTATCGCGAATATTTTTTCTCCACCAAACATTTGTTTCATCTGTTACAACTTTATGACCATTTGGGTTTACAAGTGGAATAATCCATATTTCTGAATTATTGATTCTATCGGTTATTTGAGGATTATAACCATAATTTGTAAGAAGTTCATTTGTAAAATTCATTACGACTTCAAGAGAAATTGGTTCTCTGGCATGATGCTCAGACATATAATAGAAACAAGGTTCATCTTCGTTTTCATTCACATTATCTGATATTTTCAATGCCCAAATTTCGTGGTTAAAATCTTCATAAACATCGTTTCCTTGTTCAAAATATAATTTTCCTTGCGAATCTCCAATATCGTGTAACGAACAAATATCTGAATAATCGTTGGATAATTGTTGAAGTTCACTTAAAAGTGATTCATAATCCCGATAACCATCTAATCGAAAATCATCTGAATGTAAATTTTTGAGAATTTCATCTTTTGTTTGAAGAATGGCAAAATCAAATGAGTTCCTTTTTAAAAAATCAAGCTCATCTTTGTTTATAATAATATCAATATATTTATGAGGCACGAATGAGACAACATCATATTCATTTTGATACAAATATTTGATTTCCTTTTGGACTGGATTACTCAATCTAACAATCATTTTTTGATTAGCATTTAATAAACTGAACAAAATTAACATAAGAAATAAAATTTTAACTCGCATAAAAATCTCCTTTTTTTTGCAGGATTGATTCAAAGTTTGAATTTTTGTCAATATGAAAATAATCAATTATGAATTTCTTTTACGCAAAGACGCAAAGGGAAGAACGCAAAGGGAAATAAAATAATTGAATTTGGGAA
>JAOZMQ010000202.1:3111-5916 GCA_029934195.1 Candidatus Cloacimonadota bacterium
TTTTGTTTGTTTTGTTTGTTGCCAATTAAGTTGCTCCAAAAGGAAAATGGATTTCTTTTTCGCAAAGACGCAAAGGGAAGAACGCAAAGGGAAATAAAATAATTGAATTTGGGAAAGATTATTTTTCCGGTTTTTTGTTTGTTTTGTTTGTTTTGTTTGTTGCCAATAAAGTTTCTCTAAAAGGAAAATGAATATCTTTTTCGCAAAGACGCAAAGGGAAGAACGCAAAGGGAAATAAAATGATTGAATTTGGGAAAGATTATTTTCCTGTTAAAACCATTACTTTAATATTTATAAAACGATATTCGATTGTAGTAATTCTTAATAGTTTTTGTCTTTTTGTCATAGGTTTGAATTTCTACATGTTTTCACTTGACCACAAAGGAGTAACCCAAATTTATTGATGTATATTAAGTTATGAAAGCGTAAGAAAGATTTTTTACAAACAAATAAGGCAAGAAATGAAAGAAGCGAGATTTTATACAAAATTAATAAATAAGAGTGTAAGATGTGATTTATGTCCACATTATTGCATTATTGATGATGGAAAACGAGGAAAATGTTCCGTAAGAAAAAATCTTAATGGAATTTTATATGCAACTTCCTATAATAAAACAATTTCATTGAGTATTGATCCGATTGAAAAAAAACCGCTTTATCATTTTAATCCGGGAGGTGAGATTCTTTCTATCGGACATAATTCTTGTAATTTTAAATGTCAATTTTGTCAAAATTTTGAGATTAGTATCAACAAATCCTCAAGTTATGACCTCTCAATTGAAGACTTAATAAAAACATGTCGTTTAAAGAATATCAAAATGGTAGCTTTTACATATACTGAACCGTCAACTTGGTTTGAATATGTTTTGGATTGTTGTAAAAGTCTAAAAGATAATGGAATACAATCAGTTCTTGTAACAAATGGTTTTATTAATGAAAAGCCTTTACTGGAATTACTTCCGTATATTTCTGCAATGAATATTGATTTAAAATCAATGAATGACAAATTTTATAGAGAAATTTGTGATGGAAATTTGAAGTCAGTTCTACAAACAATTACTCTTTCACAAAAATTTTCTCATATAGAAATTACAAATCTTGTTATTCCCTCATATAATGATTCTGAAAATGAGATAGAAAACCTTATTGATTTCGTTTCAAATATCAGCAAAAGAATTCCGATTCATTTTAGTAAATATTTCCCAAGATATAAACTTCAAGCAAAAGAAACTCCGACTAAAACGTTGTTAAAGATTTTTGAAATGGCAGAAAAAAAACTTGATTTCGTATATCTTGGAAATATAAATTCTCAAATTGGACAAAATACTTATTGTCCAAATTGCAAAAAAATATTAATCGAAAGGAATGGTTATCAGACTCAAATAAGAAATATTTCTGATGGGAAATGTCAATCTTGTGGAACAAAAATCTATGGAGTTTGGGAATTTGATTAAAGAAATACTAACAATCTCCGACAAAATTTTAATAATAATTGTACTCATTTTAATTCTTTGCAGTTCAAGTATGTATTTTCAAAAAAATAATAATAATATTGTAGAAATAAAATTTAAAAATAAAATTTACGGAACTTATGATTTAAAAAAAAATCAGATCATTTCTGTAACTGATGAAATAATTGTTGAAATCAAAGATAATAAAGTAAGAATTAAAAAATCAAATTGTAAAAATCAAATATGCGTTAAACAAGGTTGGTCAAATATGGCACCTTTAATTTGTGTCCCAAATCAACTTGCTGTTTCTATTAAACAAGATGACAAAGATGAGATGCTAATTACATATTGAAGATCGGGGAAAATTATGATAACAAAAACAAAAATTTCAGATAGAGTCTCTTTTTATACTTCGAGTTCCGGATTAACCAATGGAACTATAATTGAAAGCGAAAAGGGAATTGTCATAGTCGATTCTATGATTGTGCCAAAAGACAGCAAAGCCTTCTATGAAGAGATAAAAAAAATTGGGAAACCTATTAAATATTTAATCAATACTCATTGGCATAGCGACCATTGTTATGGAAATAGATTTATTGCGGAAAAGGAAACAATAATTATCGCACATCAAGATTATCTTGAAACTTTGAAAGCTGAAAAAGAAGAACTTGGGAAAAAATCTGATTACATTACAGATCAGAAGAATTTAATTTTTCCACAAATCACTTTTTCAAATTCTTTAACTCTTGATATGGGATTTAATATTGAAATCCATAACATGCCCGGACACAGTTTTGATAGCATAATAGTCTATTTACCAGAAGAAAAAATATTAATTGCAGGCGATACAATTCTTAATTCAGATGGAATAAAATTAGCTTTGCCATATTTTTATTGGGGTGATATTGATTTATTATGTTATTCACTTGAAAAAATTGGAATGTACGATATAGAATTAATAATTCCCGGACATGGAGTGCAAGTTACTCCTGATAAAATAAGGTTTGATTTAACTTATTTAAACAATTTAAAGGAATTATTTTATCAATTTTTATCAAAGAACAAAAATTTAGAATTAATTGATTTGCAAAAGAGTGTTTTAGATAAAATCATTTTGGAAGAATGTCTTCCGGGTGCTAAAAAAGAAGATTTTTGGGTAACGGATATTCATAAATTTAATTTACAAAAACTCTTAAAAGAAATGTAAATAATTTAGTATTTTTTGAAAATTTTGTCTTATGTAATATCTGAAAGACAATCTTTTTTAACCATGAAAATAGAAGTTCATAAAGAAAGATAAATTGGAAAATTATTTATTTTTCAGCTTCATAGAAGCGATATCTTTGTAGCCCAA
>JAOZMQ010000203.1 GCA_029934195.1 Candidatus Cloacimonadota bacterium
ACCAAAAAAACGTACCCGTTTTAAACGTACCCGTTTTAAACATACTCGTTTTAAATGTACCCGTTTTATACTTCGTGGTAGCTCAAAAACTCAGTTTTGCAGGGACTTTGTTTTTTAGGGAGACCGCTGGACTTTTGCTCTCGCTTCACATTTATTTGCAAATTTGTAACCAAGATGGTTACATTACTATTTTTGTATTTTCTCGCTTCACATTCATTTGCATTCATTGCGAAGCAAGTTCAAAAAAAAACCGAAGTCCCTACTTCGTGAGGAACTCCGGTCTTTTTTATTTCTTTACCAACCTTAAATCAAAAATAGAAAGAAAAGGTTGACTAAAAAAATCATAATAAAGTTTTTTATTTTTTTCTGACCCTTTGATTTTCTAAGGGTGTTTCTTGACAGGTACTAAATATTAAAAAGGTTGTAAAAATGAAAACGATTCTAATTACCGGTGGTGCCGGATTTATCGGTGCTAATTTTATCCATTACATTATAGAGAAAGATTTAAACATAATTAATTTTGATAAACTTACTTATGCCGGAAATCTTGAAAATCTCAAAAATATTGAAAAAAGAAAAAACTATACATTCATTAAAGGTGATATCTGCAATAAAGAATTAGTCGAACATGTTTTTGCAACCTACAAGCCAGAAATGGTTGTAAATTTCGCAGCAGAATCTCATGTTGACCGATCAATTCACAATCCTAATATCTTTATAGAAACAAATGTAATGGGAACTGCAAATCTTCTCAATATAGCAAAAAAATTCTGGCAAAATGATTTTTCCAATAAAAGATTTTTGCAAGTATCAACTGATGAAGTTTATGGAACTCTTCCAGAGAACAATACAGAAATAATGTTTACAGAAGAAACTCCGCTTCAACCACACTCCCCATATTCTGCTTCAAAAACCGGAGCAGATTGTGTTGTTCAATCATATTTTGATACATTCGAATTCCCTACTTTAATAACAAGATGCTCAAATAATTACGGTGCTTATCAATTCCCTGAAAAATTGATTCCCCTTATAATTCATAAAGCAATGAACAATGAAAAGCTCCCGGTTTATGGCGATGGCAAAAATATTCGAGATTGGCTATATGTCGAAGATCATTGTGATGCTATTTGGACTGTTTTGGAAAAAGGTAATATTGGAGAAGTTTATAATGTTGGTGGCAATAATGAGATTCAAAATATCGTTATCGTCAAAACGATTTTAAATATTCTTAATAAACCGGAATCTCTGATCACTTATGTCACAGACAGATTGGGGCATGATCGTCGTTATGCAATTGATGCGTCTAAAATTAAAAAAGAACTTGGATGGTCACCAAAATTTACATTTGAAGAAAAAATTAGAGAAACAATTCAATGGTATCTTAATCACCAAGATTGGGTTAATAATGTCATCTCCGGTGATTACCAAAAATGGTTAAAAATCAATTATTAGTCGCTATTGTAGAATAAACTTAACAAATTAGCAAAGAATTGTGCTTCTTTATTCATGACATTAAAACAGCGATTATTATTGATATTTATGGTTTTAATTTGACCCATTAATTTCAATAAACAATTTGCATTTGTGAGGAGTTGAACCTCCTCACAAAAATAACAGAATCAGGATTAACAAAATCTTTCAAGATGAGAACTATATCAAATCTTGAAAATCCAATAATAAGAAATTACATCTTGACAAGTAATCTATAATTTTTTTTTTCCCTCATAGTTTTTGGAAAGTAAATCTTCAGTAATTCATACATAGATTTTTTAAAATATATGTAAGTGAAGGGGCGAAGCTGTATTAGAGCAAATATAATTTCAATTCATAATGAAAAACAATAATCTTAGATGGCATCATAATAAAATTTCAATAAAAGATAGAGAGCAATTAATCCATCAAAAAGGGTTGCTGATTTGGTTTACAGGATTATCAGGATCTGGTAAATCAACAATAGCATCAGCTCTTGAAGAAGCTTTATTTCACAAAGGCAAGCTTTGTTATTTATTAGATGGTGATAATATCCGACATGGATTAAACTCTGACCTTGATTTTTCTATTAAAGATAGAAAGGAAAACATTCGAAGAGTTGCTGAAGTTGCAAACTTAATGGTTGATGCCAACTTAATTGTCATCACATCATTCATCTCACCATTGATAGACGACAGAGAAAATGTCAGGAAAATGTTTGGGAAATATTTCATTGAAGTTTTTGTTGATTGCCCACTTAATATTTGTGAAATGAGAGATGTTAAAGGTCTTTATAAAAAAGCTCGCAATAAAGAAATCCAAAACTTTACAGGAATTTCATCACCTTACGAAAAACCTATCAATCCAGAAATAGTATTAAATTCAGAGAAGAACAGTATCGAAACACTTGTAGAACAAATTTTGAATTTTATGTCAATTAACAAGTTTATATAAAACTCAAAATTGCGATTCTAATGGAGTAACGATGGATCATTTATCCAATTTAGAGAACATCAGTGTTAGGATCATTCGCGAAGCTTACGCAAACTTTAAAAATCTTTGCATGTTATGGTCTATTGGAAAAGACAGTACTGTTCTTTTATGGCTTACACGAAAAGCATTTTTTGGTCATGTTCCTTTTCCATTAATTCATATTGATACAAATTTTAAAATTCCTGAAATGATTGAATATCGCGATAAGCTCGCTGCCCAATGGAATTTAAACATGATTTATGGTCAAAACATAGAAGCATTAGATAATAAAGAAACTTTTCCGGATGGAAATACAACACGTTTAGAATGCTGTAAAAACTTAAAAACCGAAGCATTGAAAAATACTTTAAGTGGCAAATGGAAACGATGGCGATATAATCATCAAAAAAAATCTTATGAAATTGATATTAATTCCGAGCCATATACAGGTGTCATTGTTGGTGTTCGTTCAGATGAAGAAGGCTCTCGCTCAAAAGAAAGATATTTTTCTCCACGAGATAGGCAAAATGAATGGGATATTGGAGATCAACCTCCGGAATTTTGGAATCAATTCAAAACAGATTTTGCCCCCGGTACTCATTTAAGAATTCATCCTCTTCTCGATTGGACTGAACTAAATGTTTGGGAATATATTAAGCGTGAAAAAATTCCCACCGTCTCATTATATTATGATCAAGGCAACGGGAGAAGGTATCGCTCGCTTGGTTGTGCTCCTTGTACTACGCCTGTTAATTCTACTGCAAAAAATGTCGATGAGATTATCCAAGAACTGAAAACCGGAAAATTCGCAAATATTGCAGAACGCTCGGGACGTGCACAAGACAAGGAAGACGGTGGCGGTCTCGAAGCTTTACGCCGTGATGGATACATGTAAGAAAATGAAAAATAGTATGAATATTGTCATTGTTGGTCATGTAGATCATGGGAAAAGTACAATTATCGGAAGATTACTTGCCGATACAAATTCGTTGCCAGAAGGGAAGTTAGATCAAATAAAAAGAACTTGCGAAAGAAATTCTAAACCTTTTGAATACGCTTTTCTGTTAGATGCTTTGAAAGATGAACAAGCTCAAGGTATTACAATTGACACCGCAAGAGTTTTCTTTGAAACAAATCTTCGTAAATATATAATAATGGACGCTCCCGGACATATTGAATTTCTGAAAAACATGATTACCGGTGCTTCAAGTGCAGAAGCTGCATTGTTAGTTATTGATGCTAATGAAGGTGTAAAAGAAAATTCTCGCCGACATGGATATTTGCTTTCTTTATTGGGAATTACTCAGATTGCTGTCCTAATAAATAAAATGGACATAATAGATTATCATGAAAATATTTTCAATAAAATTGTTCATGAATATTCGAAATTCTTAGAAACAATTAACATCAAACCAAAATTATTTATTCCTGTTAGTGGCTTTGAAGGTGACAATGTAGCCTCTTCATCAGATAAAATGCCGTGGTATAAAAATAAAAATATCCTTGAAATTTTGGATTTATTTAAACCAAGTCCAAGCTTAGAAAAGAAAGATCTTAGAATCACAATTCAAGATGTTTATAAATTTACGCGGTTTGGAGATTCTCGAAGAATTTTTGTCGGAAATATTGAAACTGGAACTCTAAATGTGAACGATGAAATTTGCTTTTATCCCTCAGGTAAAAAAAGTAAAATTGCTACAATCGAAAGCTTCAATACAAAAAGAATTAGTTCAGTGATAGCTGGAAATACGGTTGGCTTCACTATAAAAGAACAAATTTACATTAAACGCGGTGAAATAGTTTCAAAAGAAAAACAAAGTCCACCGGCAGTCAGCTCTCTTATAAATGCCAGTATTTTCTGGCTTAGTAAAAATCCCTTGAAAATTGGAAAAGAATATTATTTAAAGCTCGGCACTGCAAAAGTCAGTGTAAAGATTGAAAAAATCATTCGCATTATTGATTCATCAAGCTTAAAAGATTTAGAATCTACAACCGAAATAAAAAGACACGAAGTTGCAGAATGTATTTTGAAACTCAATCATCCAATTGCATTCGATCTAACAGATAAATTCCCAATTACAAGTCGGTTTGTAATTATCGATAAATTTGAGATTAGCGGTGGTGGAATCATTAAAGAATCACTTTCTGATCAACAGATGAAGTTACGGAAAAAAGTTTATCGAAGAAATGACAAATGGATTGAAAGTGACATCTCTCATCTTGAACGTGCAAAAAAATACAATCAAAAAGCAACTATGCTGATTATAACCGGCGAAAAACATACCGGTAGAAAAAATATTGCAAAACAATTGGAAAAAAGTCTATTTAACTCAGGAAAATTTGTTTATTATCTCGGCCTCGGAAATGTAAAACATGGTGTCGATGCAGATTTAGATAAAAATAAATATGTAAAAAATGAGCATCTTAGAAGATTCGCCGAAGTATCACATATTATGTTGGATTCAGGTGTTGTCTTAATTGTTACCGCTCAAACCTTATCGCAAAATGATTTAGAGAACATCAAAACTTCTGTTTCACCCGATTTAATCACAACTATTTGGGTCGGCGATGAAATCACTACCGATTTAGTATATGACTTTCAAATTGAATCACACTCAACAACTTCTCAAGCTGTCTCCATTATTGAAGAATATCTCGAAGAAAATGGAATTGTTTTTAAAGTTTGGTAAGATAAAGAGTTTGAAAAAGTAAAATGATTCCAATTTCAGAATACCTGGAATTGGAAACAAGAATTACAAATATGAAAAAAGATGAAAATTTTGAATGGGATGTAAAGCCGAACATATATCGTTTTGTTGATGAAATTCAGTTTATTAATAATTCCATTTTATTAGTTATTAGCTGAACGAAAAAGAAGTTATTTTTTCACAAAGTAGCAAAGAAAAGAACGCAAAGGCAAATTGTTTCTATCTTCATAGAAGTGACATCTTTGTAGTCCAATGCGTTAGCGTTGAGTAAATATAAAAAGAGAACTAAGCTACAGAGTAGCGACACAAATAGAAAATTTAGAAAAAGTTAGTTTCCATTCAAAAACTATTTATGTATCTTCCCTAAATTTCATTGCAAAATTAATAATTTACCACACTCTTTCACCGACTTCCACAAAAGAAAAGCTGTTGTGAAAAGGTTGTGAAGGGATGTGATAATTAAGTTCAGAACAAAAACAATTTGTGCAAAGTTCTTCCGATTGTTTGACAACACAATTTAACAATGATACCTATTTATTATAAAATAGATGTACGAAGTAGTATATTGTTGGAACTATTGATTATTCAAATTGAGAATATCATTCTGTTAACAAAACCGTAACTGTTAGTAATTAATTCTTATAACGGAGAAGATTTATATGCCGACAATATCGATGTTTTACGGAATAATTGTTTATATGTATTTTTTTGATAATAAACAACATAAAGAACCACATA
>JAOZMQ010000204.1 GCA_029934195.1 Candidatus Cloacimonadota bacterium
AGGCAAATTGTTGATTAAATTATTAGGTCACATTAAAATCTTAAAAGGGAATCACGAAATTTTGTAACTACCGAATATTTATAGGTTTAGCAGAAAAAACTATGAGGTCAGGAGTTCTGAATTTATGGCTTTCAAACTTTGGAATCTGCAAAACAAATAATTTTTTCGCTTTGGTTAAAAGAAGCAATCAGAAAAGGGAAAAAACATTTGGATAAAAATTCACTTCTTTTTCAAAACAAACATTGGTGAAATATGTCAAACAAAACATAGAAATGAGCAATATCGTTCACTTTGATAGAGCTAATGCTGACTATAATGTGCATAAAAAGTAGTTGGATTTTGAACGGTCTCAGCACTATTTAATAACAAGTAAAAAAAATAATTGACATCGTTTCTATCTCTTTGAAATTGCAATTGAAATTTTCTAATACTATTATTTTTCAGATTGAATTATTTGATTAGAGTACTTAGTAATTTAACAATTTTTTTTTTAAATATTGAGAAATTAACAAAAAAATACATGGAGGAGAAAAATGATAACTGATTTTCAAGAAATTATTTCAACTAACGTAAAAGGGATGAAAAGATCTGCAATAAGAGAACTTTTAAAGCTTACACAAGATCCAGAAATTATTTCATTTGCCGGTGGTTTACCTGATCCAGAATTATTTCCAATAGAAGAATTGAAAAAAATTTCTAATGAAGTTCTTGATTCAGAAGGGACAAAAGCTTTGCAATATGGCTCAACTGAAGGAGATACAAAACTGAGAGAAATTCTTGTAGATAGATATAAAAAAGATGGTTTTGATATTTCTCTTGATAACCTCGTTATTACTACTTCTTCACAGCAAGGTTTAGACTTGGTTTCAAAAATTTTCATCAACCGGGGAGATACGGTTATTTGTGGATTGCCATCTTACCTCGGTGGTTTAGGAGCTTTCAATGCATATGGTGCGGAAAGAGTCGGAATCCCTTTTGATGATTCAGGTATGCGGTCAGACCTATTGGAGAATAAACTTGAAGAATTGAAGAAACAGGGCATAAAACCTAAATTTATTTATGTTATTCCTGATTTCCAAAATCCAGCTGGAATTACCATGCCAGAAAAAAGAAGAATAGAAATCATTGAAATTGCTAAAAAATATGATATTCTAATCGTAGAAGACAGTCCGTACAAAGAACTAAGATTCGAAGGAAAATCTCAAAAATCAATCTTTGCTTTGGATAACTCCGGTCATGTTATAACACTTGGAACATTCTCTAAAATTTTTGTACCGGGATTTAGAATCGGATGGGTAATTGCAAACGCAGCAATTGTTGATAAATTTGTTGTTGCAAAACAAAATACCGATTTATGTACATCTCCTTTTGTTCAAAAGATTGCTGCAAAATATATTGAAAAAGGTTTATTTGATAAAAGCCTCAAAAAAATAATTTCAACATATTATGAAAAGAAAAAAGTAATGATTAAAGCTTTTGAAGATTATATGCCTGAAGGTGTCTCTTGGACAAATCCTGAAGGTGGACTATTCCTCTTTGTAACTTTACCAGGAAATATGAATGCTGAGAAATTATTCCATAAATCAATCGAAAAGAAAGTTGCTTTTGTAATTGGTTCTGTTTTCTTTTGTAATGATGAGGGACAAAATACAATGCGGATAAATTTTTCTTATTCATCTATAGAACAAAACATCGAAGGTGTAAAAAGACTTGCTGAAGTAATAAAACAACTAATGTAAATATGTATGTGGGTGGTCATTCGATCACCCATTGAGGAATCTTAATGAGGAAGAAAAAAATACTGATAGTAGATGATGAAATGGTAATGAGAGCAATGCTTCGAGATTATCTTTCAATGTTTGATTATGATGTTATTACTGCTGAAAATGGAATGATTGCTTGGGAAAAATGGAATACTAATTCTCCTGATATTTTGATAACAGATATTAATATGCCGATAATGAGTGGATTGGAATTATTGTATAAAGTAAAATCATTAGCTCCTGAATTTCCGATTATTATAATCACGGGGGTTAATGTTGATCAAGCGAGAAAATCTGCAGCTGATTCACGAGCTGATGCTTTTTTAGCTAAACCATTTAAAATGGCAGAACTTGCTGAAATGGTAAAAGTTTTCCTGCGAAATTAGAATGAATAATTTTTTTGTTAATAGAATAATTTTAATAGCTGTTTTAATTATTATTCTTAACTCAAGTATCTATGCTACAATTTCTTTAACAAAAAATGAAAAAAATTGGATAGCTGAAAATGATTATGTTAGAATATTTGTCTCGGACAATAATGCTCCTTATGAGTTTCGAAATAATCAAGGATATTTGACTGGGATTAATATTGATTTACTCCGTGAAATTTTCACAAAAATTGGTATTAATGTAATATTTTCATCTGAAAAAGAATCAATTAATCAATATGACATAATAACTACTCTAAATTCACAACTTATTGAAAAGAAGGAATTTGCTGCGACAAAAAGTATTTATCAAATTAATATGTCATATATTAGTCATAAAAATGATAAGGATATTTCAAATTACTCTGCAATTTATTTAATGAATCAAAATCAATTGGATTGGGTTACCACTAATGAAAATAACAACATTTTAATTTCTCAGTTTCAAAATGTCCAAGATGTCTTTTATGCTTTTGAAAAAGATACAAGTGGGTTGATGTTGATTGATAATTTCTTTTTTTGGCAATTAAATGAGCTTATAAATAAAGAGAAGAAGCAACCATATATTTTCAAAAATATTAAAGAAAAAGATATAAAATTATTCATTACAAAAGATAAACCATTACTTTATAATTTAGTTAATAAAAGCCTTTTCCAAGTTTATCTTAATAATACATTTAAAAAAATTTATGACAAATGGATAAGTGATTCAAATAAAGAAATCTTTTATCATAAAAATATTAAGCAATTTTACATTCTATTTGCTCTTAATGTCATGTTTGTTCTTCTGATAATTGGTCTTATTATTAGAAATTTTTACCATGAAAATGATTTTGTTAAAATTATTAGAGAAAAAAATCTAAAACTATCAAATATTAATAATGAATTAAATTTTGCTAAACAGGCTCTAATAATTGCAGAAAGTAAAAGTAAAGATGTCCTTGATCATATTGATAGTATAGCAATAACTGTTGATCTAAGTGGAAAAATTGTTTATGTAAATTCAATAGTTAAAAATATTCTTGGTTATACATCAGATGAGTTAATTGGACAAAATTTATCTAAAATTGTTCCTGATGATTCAAAAAAATTAATTGCAATTTTTTATAATCAGGCTGATAGAGCAAAACAAGGAACAGATGAGATCATCATACCTTCAAAAGATGGTTTGTCTAAAATATTTATTTATTCTACACAGCTTAACAAACAACTGGATGGAAACTATACAATCAACTGCATATTACAAGACATTACATTTAGGAAATCTCTTGAAAGTCGTTTGGAAGCTTACACAGATCATTTAGAGGATCTTGTCAAACAGCGTACACAAAGACTAAGAGATTCTGAAGAAAGATTCCGATTAGTTGTAGAAAATTCAAAAAGTGGGGTTTTTCTTCTATCTGAGAATAAAATTCTTTTTTGTAATAGTGCTGTATTTAAGCTAACCGGATATAGTTCCGATGAGTTGATTGATAATCAATTATCATTTCATAAATTGATTTTTGAAGATAGTTATTCTTCTTATCAACGTGAATTTTCTCTTTATCATCAATCTAAAGAAAGTGTTGTTACTATGGATTTAATTTTTGTAACAAAAGAAAATAAACAATTTAGTGCTGAATTAATTCTGTCTCCTGTTATTTATAATGGACAAAGAGTAGAATTAGGTATAATGAGAGATGTTACAGAGAAGAAAAAAATAGAAAAAGAAAATCTTGAAAAAGAAAGATTATCTATTTTGACACATTTTGCCGTAACTGCTAATGATAGAATTAATTCACCATTAAATGCAATTTCTGGTTACACTGAATTAATTGATAGTCAAATTGAAAATAAAAATAGTTTATTGAAGAATGCTATCTCGAATATTTATTTAAGCGTGGAAATCATTGAGAATATAATGAAAAAATTAAAATCATTATCAAGAATAACCATCAAAGACTATAAGCTTGATAATTTGAAAGTATTTGACCTTGACGAAGATGTTGAAAAATATTTCCCTGCCTCAGAGGAGAAAAATAATGGAGACTAAAATAATTGATGTCATAAAAGATGATCTTTTGCAAATGCGATATTTAGAAAAATACGGAAAATTAATAGCAGGACTAATTCATAATTTGAATACTCCTTTAATGGGAGTCCAAGGTAGATTAGAACTTATAAAATTCAAGATGCCCGATATGCGGGGACTTGATCAAGCTCTTGAGCAACTATCTAAAATTAATACAATGCTTTCAAATATGTCCTTTCTTGCTGATAAAGATATTAATTTAGATCGGAATGAAACTATAGAGATTTCTAAAAGTATTGATGTTATAGATATGTTACTTCAATCAAATATGGAATATAAACATAAATTAGAAATTAATAAAAATTATTCCATTATTTGCTCTGTTAATTGCATATCAAAATTATTTTATAACTCAATTTATGAAATTCTTCAAAATTGTATTGAAGTCTGTGGCGAATCAGGAAAAATAGATATCAATCTTGAAAAAGAAAACTCTGATGTAATTCTATCAATTTCTAATAATAAGAATCCAATTGAAAACAATATTTTGGAAAATTTGGGTAAACCATTTGTAACTGATAAAGAAAACCATCTTGGCTTAGGAATCTACCTTGCAAAAACTAATCTTGAAAAAATTGGAATGTCATTATCAATAAATAACTTCGATAAAGGAGTAATCTATAAAATACTGATTCCATCTGAAATAATATTTAAAGAGGAACAAAAATAATATGTTAGCAATAATAGGTGTAATTGCCATTTCGATTACAATTTGGATACTTTATAATTCTCTTTCGTTAAGTATTATTATAACTGGTATAAGTTTAATGGTCGGATTAATTCTAAAAGTAATTGGATTCTCATTAATTAAATCCTTCTACACAGTATATGTACTTTTATTTATTTCATCACTTGTCTGGAAAACAATTAAAATTGAGTCTAAATAAGATTATTTCTTTCTTCACACATTACCTCAATTTCTCTTTTTCGGTAAACTCTATTAATAGATAGCGGTTATAGAATTCTGTAATTTTCTTTGAAATACATTTACCATATCCCTCCACAAACTTACACATAAGAAATAAATTTCTTGTGAAAAGCTTGTGGAAGCTTGTGGTACAATTTTATTCAGTTCATCAATAGAATTTTAAATATAACCGCACTCCTACACAAACTATCCACAAATAACATTTTTAAATGTAATGTTTGACTGCTGCCACGCCGATAGGCTGTGGAGTTGTTTATTATAGGAAATTTATATATCAAGCTCTAACTGATCTGTGTATTTTGCAATCCTATTTTCTGCAAGTTTAACATATTCAATACTATTGTCATAGCCGACATAAAAACGGTCAGATTTTAAAGCTGCAATAGCGGTTGTTCCGCTACCTATAAATGGATCAAGAATAATATCAGTTTTGAATGAAAATAATTGGATTAAACGGTAAGGTAATTCTTCAGGAAAAGGAGCAGGATGACCAATTCTTTTTGCTGAAACAGCATTCATTGTCCAAATTGATTTTGTCCATTCCATAAATTGTTCTTTTGAAATTGAATTTGTCTTTTTTTCCATTTCCTTCTTCATTCTAGTTCTTTTATAATCACCTTTCGAAAAAATTAGTATGTATTCGTGTATGTCTCTTAAAACAGGATTAGATGCTGATTGCCAGCTTCCC
>JAOZMQ010000014.1 GCA_029934195.1 Candidatus Cloacimonadota bacterium
AATAAGATATTTCTATATTGGATTTCTGTTAAGTGGTTTTGGTCTTTTTTTAAATTCCAAAAGAATGAAAAGAAAAGAAGATCATTATAAATACTCACTTATTTTTATTAATTTTACATCTATTCTTGGAATTATTTATTACCATTTTTTTTTCTAAAGTAAATAATTTGACCAATTTTTCATTATTTATTTTTAAAAATTGATATCACTCAAAATCAATAATGTCAGGTATTTGTGGGAATAGATTTCTTTTCTTATGAAACATCTCTATTAATCTTTTCTTCAGGAGCTTCAAGGTTAAGAATCCTTTTTCGTTCAAACACTAAATTGTTTTTTTGTGGCAATAGCCAAGAATAAATTGGCAAAAAAAATCGATAATCTTTAGTATTAAAGATTATCGATCTTATTACATTTTATGCCATCTTTTATATATTTAAGCCCTTAACATAAGAGAACATTAAATCTTATAACAATTTTGATGCCATTGCCCTCAATTTTTGTATTTTGATAATTGAATCAATAAAGTTAAAATCATTTGCAGATGATAGTATAGGGGAAATTATCAAATTACAAAAGTATAAAATTAAAAAAATACATCTTTTTTTTAATAAACTATAAAAAAAAATAACATTCCAATGTGTGTCACATTTGCGACACGTGTCGCAAAAATCAGAAAGGAATAAGGCAGATTAGAGTGCAATTGAGATTAAAGATAAATCTATAAATTCTAACTTTCATAGCAACATATTAAAACCAAAATCTGAACTTTCTCTGTTTATAGATTGGTTTTTATGATTTATCTTTACATTTTTTTCTTAATCTCATTCGTGACACAAATTGAGAGAATAAATTTATTAAATAAATTCAGAAAATAGATTGTTTATTATTAGGAGGAATTATGATTATTGATTCCAGATACAAAGTTTTAAAGAGATTAGGTGAAGGGCTTTGGGCAACAGTATTCAAAGTAGAAGATTTAAGAACAGGTGTTATTTATGCATTAAAAATATTTCAGCGATTAGATGCTACAAGTCTGTTTGAAAAATTCTCAGCTGAAGATATGCATCATATCTCAAAGATTGAGCATCCTAACCTTATAAGAGTAGTCAATTTTGGAAATATGGGAAAACATATTTATTATTTAAGTGAATTCTATGATGGTCAGCCATTAAGTAAATTCAAATTTAGTAAATCTAATATTAGCATCTTTTATGATATAATTATTCAGATTTGTTATGCGATGAATGCTCTACATATGCAGGATATATTACATAAAGACATCAAACCTGATAATATTATGTATAAGTTGACTGGTAGTGTTGTTGAAGTAAAAATCCTTGATTATGGTTTTACAAAAATTGATATTGAGAAAAATCAACAGAAAATCAGTGGAACACTTCCGTATGTTGCTCCAGAAATATACTTGGGGAAAGAGGCTAAAATTCAAAGTGATTACTATTCTCTTGGAGTAACACTTTATAGAATTACTACCGGTTTATTGCCATTCACCCTTGAACAAATTTCCAGTCTAATTGCTGGAAAACAACAAAATTTCTTCCCAAAATTTTTAAGAGAATTAAATTCAGACATTCCACCTAATTTAGAAAGATTTATTTTGAAATTATTGGAGAAAAATCCGTCTGACAGATTTTCAGATATTAAAAGCATAATTTCTCATATTAATAGGATTCAACCAAAAAAATATCCTTTTACGCAAAAGCGTGGTGCGTTAACAACAATTAAATTTCAAAGTTATTTTATCCGTAAAGAATATACACATCAGCTTCTCGACTATGTTGATTTGATTGCACAGGGAAATGGTAAAATTATCTCTGTTATTGGTACTGAAGGATTAGGGAAAAACAATATGCTTTCTCTTTTCAGATTCCATCTTATAACAGGTGAATATTTTCTATTTGATTATACTTTTGATGAAAAGAATAGAGATCCATTTTTTGCTATGATCAAGGAATTTTATAATTTTGCTAATAACAATCAACTATTTAAAGATGATTTGAGTAATATATCACAAAAGCTTAAAAGTTTCCTTTTTGAATCTGAAGAAAATGCACGAAACATTGAAGAAAGTAATGCTGAACTAAATTTTGATTTTGAATCTGCAAGACAATTTATGTTTCATCTCTCTGAAACAAAGCCATTAATTTTTATTATCAGAGGAGATAAATATCTTACTAAAGAGACAATTAATTTTACAAATTATATTTCTAAAGAAATTACAAGGAAAAAAATTCTAATTATTATTTGTAGTGATGACCCCGGAATGATAAAAGGTCTTATACATACAGTTCAGTTTAAAGTTGAACCTTTAAATTTTGAACAAACAAAATCTTATGTAGAAAAAATATTAAATCTCACTCCGTCTGATACTTTTTTGAAAGAAATTTGGTATAGATCTTGCGGTAATCCTAAGTTTATCAGCAAAATATTGATAGATTTAACTAAAAAGAATAATATGTGGAGTAATGGGAAATTTGTACAAATTGATATTCTAACAAATTATGAGCTACCAATTGAGCTTAAACAAAGTATTCTGGATCGGTTAAAACCAATAACACAAGAAACTTATTCTCATCTTAGAAAATTGGCAGTGATTGCGACTCCAATTTCTACCTCACTAATAAAGGCAATTCTTGAAGTAAATGAAAAGGAAATTTATTCTATTATCCATCAGTGTGAAGACCAGGAAATATTCATTAAAAGAGAAGGTTATTACCATTTTTCTTATAAAGAATTACGATTAAAATTGATTTCTGAAACTCCTCTTAAAACAAGAATTGTTGTTTCCAAGAAAATTCTCGATTATTTTTCTGATAAAGAAATTACAATTGATGTGATTTGTGAAGGAATTATAGAAAGTAGTATTATTGCAAAAGACTATATTGCTGAAAGAAAATATAAATTAAAATTATTAGATCTTTTAGATAAACAAGGAAAACAAGATAAGATGTTTTCTCTTATTTGTAATATTATTGAGCTTGATTTTTCTAAAAAAATTCATATAGAAGAAATTGAATTTATTAGTGATTTGAATTTACTTTGTTATAATGCTGAGCTATCCGGTTCAATAATTGAAGCAATAAAGTTATTGGATTCAATTACCAATTTTCCTGATGTTTTTGAAAAGTATTATATTAGAGGACGTTTATATGTTTCACTTGGGAGATTTGCTGAATGTAGTCGATTGTTTCAAAAAGCATTATCCTTAGCTGTTACAGGTAAACAAATAATCTTGGTGAAAATTAATCTAATATGGGTAAATTTTAGACTTAATAAAATTCAAAATTCTCTATCAATAATTCAAGAAATAAAATCTAATAAATTATCAGATGAACTTTCTTTATTCTTTCTTGATAGAAAATCAATTGTTCTTAATGCTATTGGTAAAACGACTGAAGCTATTCAACTTGTTGAAAATTTTTTGTCCACTCTCAATATTCGAGCTGAAACAGGATATCAAATTAAACTTGGTAATTTATATAATAATTTGGCTCATATTTATAGTAGCCAAAAAATGATAGAAGAAGCCAATAAGAACTTTCAGAATGCTAAGAAAATTTGGGAAAAAGTTTCATATATTCGATCACTTGGAACTGTTTACAATAATATTGGCGATTTATCTTTAAAACAAGGAGATACAAAAACAGCTTTTGAGTATTTTGAAAAAGCAATGGTTTTAGCTGAAAAAACTCGCTCATCCAGAACCCAAGCTCTAACATATAATAATTTTGGTGAAGCATTTATAAAGCTTGGTTTATTTAAAAAAGCAATTGTAGAAATAAATAAAGCGAGAAAAATTGTTATGTCTCTTGAAGATCAAAGCTTATTGCAATCAATTATAAGTAATTTGGCACTTGCAAAAAGCAAAATAAATTCTTATAATAATCTATTTAAATATATAAAAAAAGAGAAACCGGAGATAATAAATGGGGAAATCAATTCAATTACTCCAATAGTAAAAACATATTTTTATTACTTATTTGAGATAGGAAGATTTGATCAAATTCAATTGTTAATTAATAAGCTTGCAGATATTTTTATTACTGAGCATCAGGAAGAAGAATTTTATTATCAAATAATTGGAATGTTGGCTTTTGCAAAAAAGAAATATCAGATTGCTTTATATAATTTCAATATAGCTATGGATTTTGCTCACAGAATTAAAAGCTCATTTTCGCAAGCAATCTTGCATATTCGAAAAAACCAATGTTTTTTTGCACTCAAAGAATTTGATAAAGCAAAGAGTAGTTTGAATCAATCCAGAAAAATTATAGAGAAGTATGATTTTGCTTACTGGAAAATTGTATTATCCTATCATGAAATTATTCTTAAATTGAATAAGGAAAAAGTCTCCTATAGAATTATTCTTAGAGAAATTTTGGTTCTTATGGAAGAAGTTGTCGCTGATAAATTATTTATTTTGGAAATCAAATTTCTTGAATTATTAATCCAAATTTATACAAAATTAAAAGCAAAAGAGATTGCAGAAAACTATTATAAAAAGTATCTGTTAAGAATTAAAGCAAGTGTCAAATCATTACCGCAACAAGATAAGGATTCTTTTCTTCAATTAAAACTTGGAAAAGTTAAATCTTTTGAGGATATTCATCTAATTCCTATGAATACAAAGGAATATTTTATGCGAGAAGATTGGCAAAATATTTTGTATGATCTTCTCAAATTAAATGAAGTTGAAAGGATGAAATTTTTCATTGATAAAACTATTCGAGAACTATTGTCACCATACGCGTATTCCATTATGCTCTATAACGAGCTAATAACTGAAAGAAAGGCTTTCATTTGTTACAATTGCAAAATTGATAAACAATTAAATCCTGATATTTATCCTTTAATTGATCAAGCAATGAATTCTAATAAATTGATTATCGATAAGATTGATGGGAAAAATATTGTAGTAATTCCTCTTAAAATTCGCGAATCACAAGTTGGTTGTATGATTCTTTCAGATTTTGGGGAATTGGAATTTAGACGATCAGAATTAGGAATTATAAAAGTTTTTAAGATTCATTTAACTTCTATTTTGATGAGAATTAAGGAATTTGCTAATTTAAATTCAAAAATGAAAATGATGCAAAAACTGATGACAATGTCTCAGGATTTCTTTTCCATACTTGATCTTGATAAATTAGAGCAAGAATTTGTTTCTTTTGCTTTGCAATTTACCGGTTGCACGAGAGGATTTTTGATAAAAAAAGATGAAGTTGGTAATTATGTTTATCAGATTGCAATTGATGATCAAAACAAACCTCTAACAGAATATACCCATATAAGTAGAACAGTTATGTCTGATGCACAGGCTACAAAACAAGCAATTTATACACTTAACGCTAAAGTAGATAACACTTTTAAAAGTTGTATCAGTGTTCAAGATTATGATTTGCATACAATTTTTTGTGCTCCTATTATTGTCGATGCTAATATTTATGGTTTATTGTATCTTGATAATTATAAATCTTTTAATGAGGAAATATCCATTAGTAGGAATTTTATGGATATTTTGTTGAAACAGGTCGCTGTAGCTTTCAAGAATGCCCAACAATATCAATCTCTTATTAAAAAGAATTGGGAACTACATACCATTGATAGAGTAAAAAACGATTTCATGAATATTGTTTCACATGAATTGAATACTCCATTAGTTACTTTACAGGGATTTGTGAAAAGATTAAAAAGCGATTCTTTTGAAGATCCTAAATCAAAAAATATACTGCTTGAGAAAGTAGAAAATAATGTGAAAAAACTTTTACTTTCAGTTAATGATATTAATAATCTCAATAAATATAGTATTATGACAGAAATAGTTAGAGAAAAAGCCGCAGTTCATGAAGTATTTGAGATTTTGAAAAATAAAGCTGATATTGTTTCTCGAAAAAGAAAAATGAAAATCAAATTAGAATTAGAAGAATTTTTACCGGTTGTAATGATAAATTGGGAAGCATTTCATTTAATGGTTTATAATGTGATTTTGAATGCAATTAGATTTACAAGCGATTATGGTACAATTATTATTGGTGCAAGACTATCTGCTTTTCATCGTGAGGAAATAAATGGTAGCCAATCACTTGTTATTTATATTCAGGATAATGGAATTGGTATTCCTGAAGCTGAACAGGAGAAAGTATTTAAAAAATTCTATGAATCAAAAGATTTATATGCTCACAAATCAGGTTTAATTGAGTATAAATCTTGTGGATTAGGTTTAGGTTTGGCAACAGCAAAAAGAATTGCTGAATTACATTCTGGTAAAATTTGGTTGCAAAGCAAAAAAGGTGAAGGGACTACTGTTTTTATAGCGATTCCCATTGTAAATGAAATGGAGAGAGGAGATAGGTGATTGCAAGTATATTGAAAAACAGATCTCATTCAAAAAAAATCCAATCAGTTGAGTTTTCAAAAGTTTTTAAAACAAAAATTAATTTGTGTATAATTTTTCCTGATGATTATTCTGAATCATTTAAGCTTTTATCTTATTTGAATCAATGGAACGAATACTTTGTCAATTGTCTCTTTGTTTTTTCTGAATTTTCACTCCCATTTTTCAGAAATTTAGTCTCTGAAAATATCGAGACTAAAAGCTCCATTAATTCAATTAAATTATTTGCAGATACCACCGTTCTAATTTTCAATGAGAAAATCCAGCTTGAAATAGTTGATGAAAATAATATTGTAATTGTGGGAAAACATAAAGATAACAATTTTGAGATAAAACCCTACCCAAAAAATTCCTTAGAATTATTGACAATTTTAACGCAGATACTTGAAATTCCATTAACAAAAAAACAAATTGATCTATCTATAAAGAGTAAAAGAAATCCTCAAAAATTGATTCTTGATTTAAGAAATATAATTAATCAAAACCGTTCTAAAAAAATTGTAGATTTCTTGAAGCGGAATAATGAAATTATCGTTATTTTTACATCAGAAAGATATTTTCCGAGAATTAATTTTACTTATAAAATTATTCAAATTACAAATCTGAATCAGTTTTTTGAGCTAACAAACACGAATGTTTTTTTTATATCTGATAGGAAGAAAAATCTAAAACTTTGTAATGTTTGCGGAATTGAAGTATATAATTTTAAAGAAGTATATAAAAATCCGGAACTAATAAAATTGAATTAAAAAAATGGAGAATGTATGAAAAAGATAGTTTTAATGATTGTATTGATTATTTCCATAAATGTTATTATTGCCTCAGAAATTGATGACCTCCGATTCATTATTGGTTTATATGGAGATGAAAATTATCAGCTCGCAGAAATAGAGATCCATAAATTTCTAAGAAATTACCCCAAAAGTTCCTTTAAATCTGATGCAGAATTTCTCAATGGAAATATCAAATTAAGGGTTAAAGATTTTGTCTCTGCAGAATCAATTTTCAAAAAACTGTATGAACGTGATGACAATATTTCTATCAAAGCTGAAACAATGATTGGATTAGCAACTTCATTGTTTCATAATAAAAAGTTCAAAGATTCAGAAAAAATATTATGGAGCTTTAACTCCATTTTCGGCAAACATAAACTTCGTTGGAAATCCGATTATTATCTCGGTTTAAATGCTCATCAGATTGGCAATTATCAAAAAGCAATATCTTATTTTGATGATTCTTTGACCGATAAAAAAAGAAATCAAGTCTTACTGGCTCAGATTAAATCACAGTTAGCTCTTAATCAAATTGACGAAGTTGAAAAAAATATAGAGAGAATTGATTCAAAAGATGATTCTCAATATTTGGAGAAAGCACTAATTCTTTACTATAATTACAATATTAAAAATAATAACTACAACAAAGTTTTATCTTATTTAACAACCTCAATTTCTTCAAAATCTATCTATTACAATGATTATTTATTGTTGAAAGGAATTGCACATTTTGAACTCGGAGATTACAATTCCTCGCTTGTAGATTTGAATTCTATAAAAAAGGAAAATGAATTAAAAGAATATTATCTGTCACTGATTTTAATGAAAACCGGTGAGTTAGATAAAGCAGAAGCAGATTTGAAAAGGCTTTCTCAAAATGCTCAAAATGATGAAATTGGTACAAACAGTTATTTCTTTTACCTTCAAATCAGAAGTAAAACCTCTCCCGAAAGAGTAAATGAAAACTTGAAAACTTTTATAAAGGACAATCCAAATCACCAATTTCTTGGAGTTGCTTGGTATCAAATGGGAGTAAATTATTTCAATCTAAAAAATTATTTACAGGCTAAAATTTCTTTTGAAAAAGCTGTTCTTCTTGATCTTGATTCTGAAACAAAAGATAAAGCTCTTTATCTGCTTTCCGAGTCACTTTTCCTTTTGAATGAAATGGAAAAAGCAGAAGCCGGATTTCAAGAATATTTTGAAAAATATAAAGATGGGAAATTTATTGATGAAGCCATTTTTAAAATTGCATTATTGAAATTTCAGAAAGAAGATTATATTGAATCTTTAGCGAAATTTCAGTTGTTAATTAATAATTATCCAAATTCGCACAAAACTGGAATGAGTAATTTTTATCTCGGAGAAATATTCTTTTTCAAAAATCAAAATGAAATTGCAGAAGAAAAATACAAAGAAGCTTTAAAAGGGGATTCTGATTTTGGTTATATCTACGAAAGATTAGCTGAAATTAATTATCAAAAGACACATTATTTGGAAGCATTAGAACAAATAAATTTGATACCGGATGAAGCTAAATATCTCTTCAAAAAATATTTACTCAAAGGAGATATTTTATTTGCTTCTAAGAAATATAAAGAAGCAACAAGAGCTTATTTGTTTGCGGAAAATCATACGACTGATTCACAACAAAAACAAGAAGTTTTAAATAAACAAGCTTGGACGTATTACCAGAGAAAACAATATTCAAAAGCAACAAAAATTTATGAAAAACTTTCACAAGGCGGAGCTTCACCGGAAAAATTTATTATATTGGCAGCGACAACTTCTTTTAGTGCTGAAAACTATAAATCAGCAATCGAGAATTTTAAGAAATATCTTAAAGATTATCCAAAAGGAAGTTCGAATATACAAGCAATTATTGGAATTGCAGATTCTTATTACAATCTCGGAAATTATTTTCAAGCTTCAAAATATTATCGTAAATTATTAACTCCAGAAACGGATTTAGAAATGATGGAAAATGCTTTAAATGGTTTGGAATGGTCTTCTTCTCTTGATAAGAGAATTGATTTTATAACCTTACTTAATGATATTTTAGAGAAAAATAATGATAAGTCTTTTCAAGGTATTCTTTTACATAGGCTGATGAAATTCCAATTTGAAAATGATAAATTCTCGGAGACAATTATTATTGGGCAAAGAATAGAAAAGATCAATTACAAATTTATAGATGATGTAAAAATGTTGATGGCTGAATCAATGACTAATCTCAAAAAATATGATGAGGCGGAAAGGATTTTTCAGGAATTATCGAAAAAAAGAAAATCTGCAATCCTATTTTATAATTGGGCTGAAATGAAATTATCATCTGGTGATAAAAAAGGAGCTTTTGATAAACTTTCAAAAGCTACAAAAATCAGCAAAGATGAAAAAATATGGCTCTTACTTCTCAACATTGGAAGCCAATTAAATGATGAAACTTTTCTTACTCAATATCGAAAATTTAAAAAATTTGCAGAACCGGAAGCACAAGAAGAAGCTGATTTAATCTGGATTGAATGGAATGTCAATAATGAAAAATTTGAGGTGTCCGAAGTAGTTATTGGCACTCTTCTTGAAAGTAAATATGAATTAATAAAAGCAACAGCTCAATATTGGAAAGGATTTATTTTGTATAAACAACACAGATATTCAAAAGCTATTCCAGAACTTTTACGGGTTCGATATGTTTTCCCGGAAATGAATGAAATTAAGATTCGAGCAGAATTTGTTGCCTGTAAATCTTATCTTGCTATTGATGATTTTGACAAAGCAAAAAAGATATTTGATTCCATAAAAAGTGAACTTAATGATGAACAAAGAATTCAAATTTCAAATGAACTTAATGTGGAGGAGAATTAATGAAAAATCCTCATAATTTCTACCACATCTATTCCATTTTTGTAGCGATGATATTTTTATTACCAATCTCCCTATTTAGTCAAAATGAAAAAATAAGCGTTCCAAGTATTTTGATTACCGGTAAAGCCAATTCGATTGAAGATAGTCTTAAATCAAAACTATTTCTTAATGATTATTGGTCGCTTAAAGATGATACGAAATTTGAATATTCGTACAAAATAAATCCGGAGTTTAAAAATTATATAAAGGTTGATGCCAAAAAAAATATTGGTTATATTAAAGTTTCTGGAGGAAATAATTTTAGTCTAAAATTTGATTCAGTTTTTCAATTAGTGCAGAATCCATTCCTAATTTTTGCAACTGAATTTTTCAATCAAGAAATTGAAAGCGGATGGAGAAAATCTTCCTTGAGTTTGCATTGGTTGCCAAAGACACAAGGGAAAATAATTGATTCTGGAGTTTTCTATAAACAAATTGAAACTGAATTAAGTGATGATTCTCAAACAACAATATCAGGTTTTGATTTTGGTTTTATCAATGAAATACAAGAAACTGATTTATTGAAAGACATGGCTCTAAACATCAAATTGTCCGGAACAAATTACAAACAACAAAATGATGATAATTCAAATGAAAAAAAGGAAATTGATTTTGTTGGAAGTTCAGTTTTTTCTGTGAAAAAAATTGACTTGAATGTGGAAATTGCACCAAGTTTTCTTAAAAATAATTTTTCATTACAAAGTTCAGGATATTTTTCTAACTTTTTTTTTATTGATAAACTGGGATTATGGCTTGTTTATGACAAAGAAGATTTATATCCTTCATTGATTTTTTCAAAGAAAAGCTCTATTAATTATAATACAGATTTTATTATAGAAAATTCTCCATTTATAGAAACAAAATCTCGACGAAATGAACTTGCGGAAAATGAATATTTATCAATTAAAGATAATTTTGTACAAGAAAAAAATCTCTTAAACTTTTTTACAGGGTTCAAATATTATAATTTTATATCTTTTGATCTTTTATTCAATTCTGCATATATCTGTGATTATCACCTCTATATGGAAAATTCAGATTCTTTGTATTATTTTATTAAAGATGATTTGTGGGTAAATAGAATATTACTGAAAGCATATCTTGAAGTAAATAATTTTCATTTTAACAATAGCTTTATTTATCAAGATTCTGGAGATAATAATATTCCATATTTGTCTAAATTTGAAAATATTTTTACCACTTCATATTCAACAAATAAATGGGAAACCTCACTTGATTTTTGTTTTCTTTCCGGTAGAAGAAATCATCATGATATTGCAATGGACGATGATTTGCTACTCAATTTACGAGGCACTTGGAAATTTTCCAAAAATCTTATTTTATCATTGGAAGCAGAAAATTTGCTCAACCAAAATTACTTAAAATATGAAAACATTCCAGAGGAAAAATTACAAGTTGAAATGGAAATATTATGGAAATTTTAATTTATTTGATTGATAAATTTAAAATCATTCTAATATTTGTAATTTCTCGCTATCTCCCGTCTATTATTTATTCTCTTAAATCCGTGGCTTTTCCTTTTTTTTGTTCAGGTACAAATTAATAAGAATTTGGAGAATTGTGAAAATATTTTTTATAATAATAAGTACCTTTTTTTTACGATTTTAGGTTACAGTAATCAAAGTCTGTTAATTGATTCTGTGAAAACTGTCAATATTAATGAGGTCTGGATTTCTGGAATTTTTTTTTAATCTTTTGTACTAAAGTTCAAACTTTCATCTGCCGATATTATACAAGTTTTTAGTAGCTGTGATTCTGACATAGGGAGGTTGTATGACAATCTCAAGAGAACTGAGCTTTCTTAAAAACTATCCAGTTGTAAAGATATCGTCTTCTGGAAATAGAGAAAAAAATTCTTGTAAGCCGGATCAAAATAAGCAGGTTAGTAAAAAAGAAGTCAGACGAAAAGGCGACAAGGCTGTCAGAATTACGTTGCAAACTCAACCTAATATTGAAGTCATTAATAATTCTGAGACTAAAAATGAAAATAAGTCAACCAAATCTTCTGTAAAAGATTTTGGTACACAAGAAAGATTAAATAATCACAGCGAAGATGAAGAAGTCCAGTTAGCACTCGTTTCTTCATCTTCATTTCTTAAAACTTCTGATTGTGAAATTAGGGATTTGATTACTTCAAATAAGGCAAGTTTGCAAAAGTACGAAATCCAAGGAAAGGATAATGCCATTTCTTCCCTGAAAAAAATTCAAGACGGTTCGGAAGAGCTTGAACATCTAATCAATATTTTCAGGTAATCAACCGTTTGCTTAATTAACAAACGGTTGTTTTATTTATCATGATTTAATGAATCAGATACAGAAATACGGCTTTTAAAAGATATATCATCTCAAAAATAATTAAATAGCTTACAGTTACAATTTTTTTTAGTTTGATTTTATTATGACCAATCATTCATTTCTTCCAAATCCCGAAATCTATACTTTCGTGAGGAACTACGGTCTTTTTTATTGCATATTTTCTATTATTCATAATTAATTTGTGCCTGCCATAAATTAAGAAATCAGAATAGTTTTTTAAAAACTGGGGTTTCATTAAATTAATTTTAGTCAAGTGCTCCGAAATTTATTTCAAAAGCAAACATTTTTTCATATCTATTGGCCTTTTGTTAATAGAAAGCTTGTAGAAATAGATTCCGGATGCTACTTTTTTCTTATTTTCATTATCACCATTCCATTCAACAAAGTGATTTCCAAAATTTTTTCTTTCATTAATCAATGTCTTGATTTTTTGACCTTTTAAATTAAAGATAGAAACTTCAATATTAGTTTCTTCTTTTACAGAAAAAGAAATTGTGGTGCTTGGATTAAAAGGATTTGGATAAGCAGATTGCAAAACAGTTTTATTTGGTAATTTTGGATTATCATTAGACAAAAAAGAAATGTCTCTCTCAATTTTTTCTGTATTTACAACCATTTTTAATTTTATATTATTCATCATACATTCTTCATTATTCATTGAAATTCGCAAGAATTCTCCTTTAATCGGTTTTGAGGAAGCAAGAGCTATTTTATTTTCATTAAAAGTATTTAGTATTTTTGTTTCAAATTTTGTAATTATCATATTTTCAATTTCGACCTCAAATCCATAAAGATTTCCTTTTGTTGAGAAAATAAGTTCATTATTATTTAGTTTCACAGACACACTTGCAGAGGGAGTAATAAAATTTTCTTTTCTTGCTTCAACAGGAAATATCGTAATTAAACCAATAGCATATTGCAAAATTAATGAAGCATCATAAGCTTGAATCTCTTCATTACCATCAACATCAGCTACAATAAATTGATATTGTGTTGGAGTTAGTAAATCTACTACAATTTGCAAAGTTTGAGACGCATCATAAGCTTGAACTACTCCATTGAGATCTAAATCTCCAAACATATATGGAAATTGATATTCAAAAGCACCCATATCTATAATATCTCCGCTAATCCGTAAATATCCGGCAAAATCATTTAATGGAAAATTCCAACCAATTGTATCTGCAATGCCAATATTTATACAAGGTGACTCTATTTGTAATCGGAAATCTCCTTCCTCCGGTGCAATAAAAAGTGGGTCTTCTTCTATTGTTCCTTCTCCTGGTATTACATTCCAAAAATTAGCAACATTACTTCCGTAGACATTAGTATAAAGAATTATGGGATCTCCGTCATCATATATTGACTTTGAAATTCCGAAATTACTATTTTCAAAAATATTGCAATTTAATATCAAAGGATTTAAGGAGCCACCAACCCCTATTCCTCTGCCTTCATTAAAAGCAATAGTGCAGTTTATTATCTCTGGAGAAGAATTTAACCTACATTGAATTCCTGAATCTCCATTATTAGTTATGATTGAATTGATTATTCTATCAAAACCCTCTCCTCTTAACTCAATTCCATTTTCTGAATTATTAGAGATTAAACAGTTCTCAATATACAATTCATCTCCACCCCATTTCTTTATACCAATACTTTCATTATTGTTAATGACACTGTCTTTAATTCTAAGTATAGCTCCTGTATGTAAAAGAATACCACATCCAGTATTGTCTGATATTATAGAATCAAAAATTTCACAATTAGATAACCAAATATAAAATGTCATTCCCATTGTTGTATTGTTTATTATTGAACAATTTCTAAATGTAGGAGAAGTAGTCTGCAAATAAATAATAGAATTATTAAAAGTTATGTTATTTCTAATTGTACATTTTTCAATAATTGGAGAAAAAACATTAGGATATGACCGAGCATAAATAGCACTTCCATTTATTGAATTATTATTGCAAATAATAAGATTTTTTAACTTAGGCCCTGCATCTTGAATATAAATTCCTCCACCGCATTCTGCTTGCCCGTCTCTAATCGTAAAACCACAAACAACAGCCGTTGAATCTTCACCGCTAATAAAACTTATTATTGGCTCTTGAGGATTAGACGGCTCAAAAATAGTAGATGAAATATAACTTGTATCTTGAGTTGTAAGAAAATTAGAAGCAAGAGTAACTCTACGTCCTCCAAATATTATATTGGTTTGGTAAATTCCAGGTGCTACTAATATTGTATCACCTTGATGTGAATAATATACAGCATCATTGGGGTCAGCATAGGTTTCAGGTACATGAATAATGCCTCCAATTAGAATCAAGGGAATTAATAATGTTAATAATATAAGATATATTTTCATTATATTACCTCCTTTTATAAATAGTGTCTGAACGAAAACTTACTCTTTTTCTAAATTCTTTTTTTACCAACGCTAACCCATTGGGCTACATAGATGTCTCTTCTATGAAGCTAAAAAATAAATAATTTCCCAATTAATTTTTTCTTCATGATCTTCAGTCCTTCATGGGAAAAAAATCCTTTTCGTTCATATACAAATAGCTTACGGTTACAAAATTTTGTATTTTTTTTGTATGATTTTAATATTACAAATTATCTATTCTTCATTTCTTCTAATCCATTGCCCAAATCCTTTTCTAACCAAAATTCCTTTATTAACATCAAATACTATCTCCCCACGAACGATAGTTTTTGAAATAGAAGCACTAAATAGCATTCCATGAAAAGGAGAGTATTTTCCTTTACATTGGAGTTCTGTTTCATCAACAATGAAGGGCTTTTTGGTATCAATAATTGTAAAATCTGCATCTGTGCCAATTCCTAAACTTCCTTTTTGTGGAAAGAATCCATATCTTTTAGCTGCATTTTCAGAAGTCACTTTTATTAAGTCACTTAGACTCATTTTCCCAGTATTATAAAATTCAGTAAAAAGATAAGGAATCATAAATTGAGTCCCCGGAATTCCATTATAAACTTGCGAAAAATCTGACATTCTCTTTTCGGTTTCAAAATCAGAACCTGCATGATCGGTTGTAATAAAATCAATTTTTTGTTTAATTAGAGAGCTTCTTAAAAATTTTTTATCTTCTTGAAATTTAACTGGAGGTGCTGTTTTTAATTTACCTCTCAAATGTGTAAAATCATCAGCAGTAAATTGCAAATAATGGGGACATGTTTCCCAAGAAATATCTTTACCATCTTTAATTTGTGAAAGAATAATTTCACCGGTTTTTTTACTACTAATATGCACAAAATGAACTTTATTATTTTTAATTCTTTTTGTAATTTCAGTCACAGCTTTTACTTCTGATAAAATTGGTCTTGATTTCACGTAAGTTTCAATTTTATACAAATCTTCTTTTGTGAAGGATTTTTCAAGATTTTCTATAATTGTAGAATCTTCTGCATGAAACGCGAATAGAAGTTTAGTACCATCAAAAAGTCTAAACATCTCTTCTATTTCTTGATAACTTACTGCTTTATAAGATTCCATTCCAGAGATTGTATAGAGTTTAAAACCAACAATTCCTTTATTCCATAACTCTTCTATCTTATGGAATTTTATCGGGAAATCATTTTGTCTGATACCGCCCCATAAAGCAAAATCAATCAAAGCTTTAGATTCGATTACAGATAATTTTTGTTGTAAATTGGGTATATTTGTAACAGCTGGTATTGATGTGCAAGGCATATCGATAACCGTAGTAATACCGCCATAAGCAGCCGATTTAGTACCAAGATAAAAATCATCATGATTAGTAAATCCGGGATCATTAAAATGTACATGTGCATCAATACATCCGGGAACAAGAACTTTACCTTCAATATCAATTATTCTATCAACATTTTTATAATCAAATGAAGGTTTTGCCGGAGAAATATCTCTTATTTTTTCATCATATAAGATATCGAAGAGTTGATTGTAATCATCATTAATTTGAGCATTACGGATAAGTTTCATTATTCATCATCCTCATTTTTTATGAGTGATCATAATTGTATTTCATTTTCATTAAGATTGAAATCTTTTTTTGAATAAGTGTTAAAGATGCTGTCATATTCCCAATTTTTTTTGCTTGTTCCAAAGTATCATAAGCTTCAATAATTCTATCATGTAGCAAAAAGATATTGATCAAATCAAGATAAGTTGTAATTGTAAATGGTTCTAATCGCAGACTTTTTAACAGATATTCAATACCTTCTGAAGTTTTCCCAATTTTCTCACAGGTTATCCCCATAAGTCTAAAGAAATGTGCTGAGTTGTAATTTAATTTTTCAGCACCTTTGAAATCTATGAATGCTCTCAACCAATTTGATTCATACGTATAACTCAATCCTCGAAGGAAAAATATTTTTTTCCTCTTTCCAAATTGCTTTTCTGCCTCATTCAATAGAAGTATTGCTTTTCCAAATTTTCTAGTAGCAATATATTGTTCACTTAGAAAAAAAAAGGGTAGATTTGAAACTGGTGAAGATGCTATTAATTTTTCTAAAATCTCAATTGCTTTTAATCTTTTTCCTTGTCTGGAATAGGCAATAGCTTTATTATACTGTGCTTCCGGAAGAAATTCGCTGATTTTATCAAAATAATAAATTGCAATTTTAAATTCACCTAATGACAAATAACAATTTGCAATTTTAAAATAAAGTGTATCATCATTTGGTCTAATAGTATCAGCTTTTTGATAGTTATCAATTGCTTTTTTATAGAGTTTTTTATTCGAATAAATTGAGGCTTCAAGAAGATAGAAATCAACAACTTTAGGATATTTTTTTTTACCTTCTTCTAATAATTTGATTGCCTTTAACCAATTTTTTTTCCTTTCAAATTCTGCTTGCCAAAGAATATTTTTAAGATTGTTCATAATATAATCTTTTTATTTCTCCAAGTATTTCTTTTTCATTTTTGCTTCTTGTAATAAAGTTTCTTGATTCAGAACCACCTCGCATTCCTTTTGTATAATGACAAAAATGTGTTCTCATTTCTCTGATTGCACAATCAAGTCCTTTATCTTTTACTGTCAACTTAAAATGTTCTTTTATTACTTTATATTTTGATTTTGTATCAAGTTTTTGAATACTATCTGTTAGAAGGTATTGTTTGCAAAGATTAAATAACCAAGGATTTCCCATAATTCCTCTTCCAATCATAATTGAATCACAACCAGTAGAATCGAACATTCTTTTAGCATCTTCCGGTAAAAGAATATCACCGTTTCCAATTACCGGAATTTTTACATTTTCTTTAATCCTTTTTATTATTTCCCAATCACTTTTCCCTGAAAACATTTGACTTCTCGTTCGCGGATGAATACAAATGATATCAGCTCCGGAAGATTCAGCCATTTTAGCAAACTCAATAGCATTTATTGAGTTAAAATCCCAACCAGATCTAAATTTTACAGATAAAGGAATTTTATCTTCTAACATTGCTTTTTTTACTGCTTCAATGATTTTTGATGCTATTGGAAGATTTTTCATCAGTGCAGATCCAGCTCCACGTTTGACAACTTTTTTTACTGGACAGCCCATATTTATATCAATAAAATCTGGTTTTAGCTCAAGAATTATTTTTGCTCCTTCTGCCATTATCTTTTCATTGGACCCAAAAATTTGAATTCCAATAGGATGTTGGTCTTCAGAATAATATGCAAATTTCAAAGTTTTATCTCTATTATAAACTAATCCATCAGCACTAACCATCTCACTTACAACAACATCTGCACCTAACTTTTTACAAATTGTACGAAAGGAGTTATCAGTGAAGCCAGCGAGAGGTGCAAGCCATAATTTTTTATCTATTAGCTCAGAAATTTTATTTTTCATTTTCTTTCCAAATATTTTTTATTGTATTGTAAAAAAGCCCAAGAGCGTTTTTAATTATTCAAAACTATGAGTATCATTATAGATGTCAATATGAAAGAGAAATATTATGAGAGCCTTTACCATGTCAGCTGTTTTTACAATTTCAAATCGCAAAGAATTTGCTCAGATTTACCGGGGTTTCTGAATATGATTAAACCACACTCTTTCACCATTTTTTCACAAAAAGCTCATTTTTCTTAAAAAAAGTACTCATTTTACTCTGCGTAAAAAAGAATTGTTTTTTTTGTAAAGCCACAAAGGCAAAGAAAAGAATGAACAATTAAAAATTAATAATGAATAATTGGTCACAGTGAAATGCTAATAGGAAGGAATTAAATCTTGTAATTACAGAAATCCAGACCTCATAGATATAAGAATGACCCCAGTTTTTGCAGGGACTTCGGGATTTTTTGAAGTATGCAGGCATGTGAATAAGATGGGTCACATTAAAATCTTCTTAGAACATTGTTAAATTTTGTAACCATAGGCTATTTAGTACTTGGACGAAAACTAACTTTTTCGGAATTTTCTTTTTTTGTCGCTATTCTGTAGCTTGATTCTCTTTTTCTTTACCCAACGCTAACACATTGGACTACATAGATGTTGCTTCTATGAAG